>CAZLEK010000008.1:0-53947 GCA_964558525.1 uncultured Candidatus Brevefilum sp. | reverse complement strand
ACGAATGGGCTCATCATTGTGTGAAACCTGGGACTTTGCCATAAGAAATTCTCCAGAGAAAAGAACAGATGGAAATGAGTATACCATAACAGGTCCTTTGGCCTGCCCTATTCCTTAGGGCAATCGCAAAATCCCCAAGAAAAGTTGTGATTGAATTTCTTTTTATCCGAAGGGTGATCGATGGTATCTCTTCCCAACTTTCCGCTCTCGCCGACGTCCCCGTCGGCGAAAAAACACCCTCCTTAAATGCAAATTTTTCAATTGAATAAATAATTAGGCCTTCCTGACTCAATTCGCCGCATCCTCCCCGCTGCGGGGAGCCAATTTTTTTCAATCCCTCTAACTTCGCGATTACTCTTGGTCTCTGATCTTTTCCTTGGAAATAAAGGAAACATTTTGGTAGATCAAAAATAGGATTCATTTTTGCCTGGCTGGGCTATGATTTATCTGAGAATAGATCGAGATTCACATTGACCAAAGCCATGGATGAAGTTTCTCTGCTTTAGCGCCATAAGGGCGCCTTTTTGTTCAACCCTCTCAAAGGTTTTTTCTTGACTTTAGCGATATGTGCTTTTAGAATCAAGTCATAAACGTTAGATGTTAATGGGAAGAGACCGTTTTACATGCGGCACCGAAGGGGCAAGGTATCACTACCGAAACTCTCAGGTAAAAAGACCCATTAAACAGACACCTCTGAAAAATGCTGCAGCCGGATTCCGCCGGGTATCTAACAGAGGATTTCACTTTTTTGACGCCAATTAAATAGACCAGAGGAGTTCAAAGATGAAAACCCCCAAGGGATTGAAGTATGCCAAGACGGATGAATGGATCAAAATCGACGGCGAAGAAGCCGTGATTGGGATCACAGATTTCGCTCAGGATCAACTGTCTGACGTTGTATACGTTGAAGTGATGGTAGATGAGGATGATTCGGTGAGCAAAGGCGATACGGTCGCTACCGTCGAATCTGTAAAAGCTGCTGCAGATGTTAATTTCCCAGCATCAGGAACAATCACTGAAATTAATCCCGCGCTTGCTGATGAACCTGAGTTGCTCAACAGCGACCCCTATGAGGCCGGTTGGATCGTGAAAATGAAACTTGATGATCCATCAGAATTGGATCAGCTTATGGACGCCGAAGCTTACGAAACTTTCAATGAGGATCGCGAGGGATAATGTTCACACCGCATACCCCCCAAGAAATTGAGGAGATGCTTCAGGCAGTTGGGGTGGACTCAGTTGAGGATTTATTTGAGAAGGTTCCGGAGAAACATCGTTTCCCGGAACTTGATCTTCCAGAACCTTTGACGGAAATGGAGATCGCACAAGAACTCAAAGAAATCAGCTCAGCCAATGCCTCCGTGGATGATTTCATCTCCTTTCTCGGCGCCGGCGCATATAACCATTACATCCCGGCTGCAGTTGACATGATCCTACGCCGGGGAGAATTTTACACCGCTTATACCCCCTATCAGCCAGAGATCTCCCAGGGTACTCTGCAGGCAATTTTTGAGTTCCAATCGCTCATGACTGAAATCAGTGGAATGGACGTCAGCAATGCATCGCATTATGATGGCGCTACCGCTGCAGCAGAAGCGGCCAACCTTGCCTATCACTTTTTTCGCGGCAAACGAAAAAAGGTCCTGGTCTCTCGTTCGGTCAATCCACAATACCGCGATACCGTCCGCACCTATGTACAGGGTCTCGAAGACGTGCAGGTTTTAGGAGACGAACAATCAGCTGAAAATGCTTTGAGTTTGAGCAATCTGATTGAAAAAATTGACAATAATACTGCTGTGGTCATGGTGCAGTATCCTGATTTCTTTGGACGCATTATTGACTATACGAAATTAGTAGAGGCGGCCCATGAATTTGGCGCCCTCGTCACCTTCATCTTCAACCCTACTGCCATGGGAATGCTCAAACCCCCGGGCGCCTTCAACGCCGATATTGCCGTTGGTGATGGCCAGCCCCTTGGCATTCCATTATCTTTCGGCGGCCCCTATCTCGGCATTTTCACGATTAATGACCGCTTTGTGCGAAAATTGGCCGGCCGGTTGGTCGGTGAAACCGAGGATGAAGAAGGCCAGCGTGCTTATGTTCTAACCCTAACGGCTCGCGAACAACATATTCGTCGAGAAAAATCAACCTCCAACATCTGCACCAATCAGGGCTTGATGGCGCTTGCGGCTACCCTTTATCTCAGCCTTTTAGGTAAAAAGGGCTTCAAACAGGTTGCAAACCTTTGCTACCAAAAGGCGCATTATGCGGCTGAGCAAATTGCGAAATTGGACGGTTATGAACTGGCTTTCACTGAAGCGCCTTTTTTCCATGAATTTGTCATCAAAACACCAAAACCCGTGAACGAGATCAATTTCCACCTCCAAAACCACTGGATCCTCGGGGGATACGACCTGTCCCAGGATTACCCCGAGCTTGAAAATCACATGCTGGTGGCCGTGACGGAGAAGATCTCAAAACTCGATATTGATGATTTTGTTGCCGCCCTCCAGGAGGTCGCCAATGACTGAAAAGACCATTTACGAACTCTCCCAGCCTGGCCGAACAGGTGTTGTCTTCCCCGATCCCGATGTACCAAATGCAGAACTGCCTGAAGGCTTCCTGCGTGAGGAAATTAATTTGCCAGAATTATCGGAATTGGACGTCATCCGCCATTTTACAAATCTCTCGAAATTGAATTACTCCATTGACGGCGGATTCTATCCCTTGGGTTCTTGCACGATGAAATTCAATCCAAAGATCAATGAGGAAGCAGCCCGGATCCCTGGTCTCGCCCATACCCATCCCCTCCAGCCCATTGTCAGTGTTCAGGGCAACCTGTACATCATGTACCAGCTTCAAGAGTGGCTGCAGGAAATATCCGGATTTCACAGAGTCTGCCTCACTCCAGCTGCTGGAGCGCAGGGAGAATTGGTGGGTGCGCTGATCATCAAGAAATTCCACCAAACCCGGAACGATCTGAAACGGACTAAGATCCTGATCCCAGATTCCGCGCACGGCACCAACCCCGCCACATCAACAATGAGTGGATTTGACGTCATTCCGCTTGCTTCAGATGAACGCGGCAATGTTGACCCCGAGGCAATAAAGGCTGAATGCGACGATACCCTGGCGGGATTGATGCTAACCAACCCAAATACACTCGGATTATTTGAAGAAAATGTTGCAGAAGTCATCCGCATGGTGCATGAAGCTGGCGGATTGGTCTATGGCGATGGCGCAAATCTTAATGCCCTTCTGGGCGTACTCCGCCCGGGAGATGTTGGCTTTGACATCATGCACTTCAATTTGCATAAAACTTTTTCCACCCCCCATGGGGGTGGTGGGCCCGGCTCTGGACCGGTGGGGGTGACAGAAGCATTGGAACCCTTCCTCCCCAGTCCAATCGTCACCATTGTTGAAGAAGGGGATGAAGAAACACCTCCATTTTTCGGTTTCTACTGGCCGGAAAAAACCATTGGTCGAATGAAAGCCTTTTACGGACATTTTGGGATGCACCTGAGAGCATACACCTATATTGCGATGCACGGGCGTGAAGGGCTTCGCAATATTGCTGAAATGGCGGTTCTCAATGCCAACTACCTGATGTCCAGGGTAAAAAAGCATTATCCGCTGCCCTACGATCGTACCTGCATGCATGAATTTGTGGTTGAAGGAAGCTTCCCAGATGTGAAAGATGTGCATGCTCTGGACATCAGCAAACGTTTGATGGATTATGGCTTCCACCCCCCCACCAACTATTTCCCTTTGATTGTCAATGAAGCCTTGATGATCGAACCCACTGAAACTGAATCCAAACAAACCCTGGATGCTTTTGCGAATGCCTTGCAAGCCATCGCAGAAGAAGCCCGTAAAGATCCGGACCTGCTGCACCATGCGCCTTACAGCACGCCCGTCAGGCGCTGTGATGAGGTCAAGGCTGCCAGGGAACTAGTCCTGTGCTGTTGGATGCCCGAAGACTGAGCCTGGTTCCCTTCGGTACAGAAAAGGCGTTGGTAAAACCAACGCCTTTTTCTTACACTAATCCTTCAAAACTAACGAAACAGGGCAGTGATCGGAACCCATGATCTCGTCATGAATCAGCACATCTTCTACCCGGCCCATCAGCTCTTTGGACACCAGGAAATAATCCAACCGCCAACCGACATTGTTTGCCCTGGCATTGAAACGGTAGGTCCACCAGGTATATGCCACCCGTTCAGGATACAACTCTCTAAAGGCGTCCACGAAATTGTGTTCCAGGTACTTATCAATCCACGCCCGTTCTTCAGGTAAAAACCCTGTGTTCTTCTCATTGGATTTTGGATTGGCCAGGTCAATTTCATTATGGGCCGTGTTAAAGTCGCCGGTGATGATGACCTGTTCGCCTGAATTATGGTGTTCGTCACAAATATTCAATAGTTCTTTATAGAATTCCAGTTTAAATGGAACCCGTAGATTTCCCTGCCCGCCATTGGGAAAATAGATATTGTAGAGATAAAAATCCTCAAATCGTGTCCGGATCACCCGCCCCTCAACATCAAATTCCTCCAGGCCAAAACCATTTTCAGCTGCTAAAGGTTCTTGTTTGTAAAAAGTCGCCACGCCGCTGTATCCCTTGCGCTCCGCTGGATTCCATACCGATTGATAACCATCAATCCTTGCTTCCTCATCTGAAATCTGGTCGAGCTGAACTTTAATTTCTTGAAGACACAATACATCCGGGTCCACATCAGGGACCCAATCCAGCGCATTTTTCCTAAGAACAGCCCGGTAGCCGTTAACATTCCACGTTGTAATTTTCACTTCTACACCTTTCACTTCTAATAATGACTATGGTAAACTTCAATATTGAATTTACGACAGGAACACATGAATGATTTTACTCATGCCCCAACAATAATTTAAGGGTTATTCATCAGCAATAATGAAATTCAAACAAAAACCCATCCCAAAATTCGCATTGAGCCTGACTTTACTGGTTTTCTCCCTCTCCTTTCTAGTGACAGCTGGCCACGCAGCACCATCGCGCCAGGAAGAACCCGTCTATATCGTCCAGCAGGGTGATACGTTAAACTCAATTGCGCTGCGGTTTGGCATTTCACCCACTGAGCTTGCTGCTGCGAATAATATCTCCGATCTGGATGCTTTAAACATTGGCCAGCAGCTGGTCATCCCCGGGTTGGAGGGTATCACCGGCCTACTGACTTCTGAAGTCCTCCCTTTCGGAACTTCCCTGACCGGACTCATCCGTCAATACGATCTTCAACAACAAGACCTGGTTTTCCTTAACCGGCTTTCCAGCCCTTCGGAGACCATCGCAGGCTTAAAATTCATCATTCCTATTGATGAAGACGCCACCCCGCTTTCTCCCCTCACCGCACCTAAACCGGATTCGACATTGATCGAAATTGCTCTGAGATCGGGCGCCTCGCCCTGGAGCCTCATTGCAGACAACCAACTGCAGGGGTCTTGGGATGTACTGCCCGGCGAGATGCTCTACATGCAGGAAAATGGAGACCAACAAGATGAGGGCTCAGATCCTGAACTGATCAATGCGATTGCCCTTAATGATCTGCCGGTTATTCAAGGCGAAACCCTGCAGATCACCTTTTCCTCCTCCTCGGTCAAGAATGTGACCGGGAGCTTCGATGGTCGGAAACTGCATTTCTTTTCAGAGGATGGTGGAAATTTTTATGCTTTCCATGGAATCCACGCTTTGTCGGAACCAGGCCCAGTCCCATTGGAGATAAGCGTGGATTTTGAAGATGAGAGCGCGTTTAAACTAGAACAGCTTGTAATGCTAGCCGAAGGTGGCTATGGCGATGAATGGGTGACCGTACCAGAAGAATATCTGGACGAATCAATTATCGTTGAAGAAGACGCTTACATGCAGCCCATACTCACCCAGTTCACACCTCAAAAGCATTGGGATGGAAGATTTATTTATCCGGTGGATGAACCCTGCATTAACAGCGTGTTTGGTCAGAGGCGAGATTATAATAATGGCGGTTTGTTCTTTTATCACACAGGGTTAGATTTTGCCGTTTGCGCCCAGAATCTCAATATTTACGCACCGGCTGCCGGAGAGGTCGTGCTCGCCGAAGAATTGGTGATTAAAGGCAAGGCAGTCTATATCGATCACGGCTGGGGCGTTTACTCAGGTTATGTTCACATGCAGGAGATCCATGTGGAAGTAGGGGACTTCGTTGAAACCGGTGACATGATTGGTTTGATTGGAAATACAGGCCGCTCCGCTGGACCGCACCTGCATTTCGAGATCAACATTTCCGGTACACCAGTCAACCCGCAAACCTGGCTGGATCAGGCATTTCCCCAACCGGCGCCGTGATATGTTGACTTTGGTTTCATAGAAAAGGTTCTTTAAAACCAAACAAGCACTTTACAGTGCTTGTCCGAAAATGCGCTAGGAGGGAGTCGAACCCTCACGCCTCAGCGGCACGTGGCCCTCAACCACGCCTGTCTGCCAGTTCCAGCACTAGCGCTCGAGCAAAATAATTATAACCTGCAAAGGGTCCTTGTCAAGCTGAGTTGATTTGCGAAGGAGAAAATGATGTCCATTGTTTTAGATGCTATGGGAAGCGATGCCCGGCCAGATCCAGAAATTCATGCTGCGGTAACCGCCTCAAGCCTGCTCAACGAAGAAGTCATCCTGGTTGGGGATGAAAATTTGCTTAAGCAAAAACTTAATGAGGTTCCTGGCGATCAAACGAATGTCACCATTGCCCATGCCCCTGAAGCCCTGGATATGAGCGATCACATCGTCGACGCCCGATCAAAAAAACAAAACACCATGCGGGTCGGCATGGAATTGATCAAATCAGGCCGCGGGGATGCCCTTGTAACTGCAGGTAATACAGGCATGGCCATGTATTTTGCTAAAAAGGTTTTTGGGGACATCCAGGGCGTGATACGCCCGTCCTTGTGCGCAGTCTTCCCGGTGAGAGACGGCCGAGCGGTGGTGCTTGATATTGGCGCCAACGCTGAATGCCGGCCGGAATTTCTCGTCCAATTTGCATTAATGGGCGCCATTTACGCACAATCCATGCTGGGTGTGAGCAATCCCCGGGTGGGTTTGCTCTCCAACGGCGAAGAGGAAGGGAAAGGCAACAACCTGGTCCGCGAAACATTCCCCCGGCTCCAAGAAACTGATCTGAATTTCATTGGCAACGTTGAAGGCAAAGAACTCTTCGGCGGGCAGGTAGACGTGGTCGTCACTGACGGCTTCACTGGCAATGTAATGTTGAAATCCACTGAAGCGGTTGCCAAGCTAATCATTGACATCCTCAAAGAAGAATTGATGTCTTCGTTTCGCACAAAGATGGGCGCACTGCTGGCAAAGCCTGCTTTTGGAAAAATCAAGAAGCTGCTGGATCCAGCAGAAATTGGGGCAGCTCCCTTGTTGGGAATTGACGGCCTGGTCTTCGTTGGCCATGGACGTTCAGACGCCCGCGCGCTGGTCAGCGCCATCCGTGCCGCCAAACAAGCAGTCGACAATGATTTATTGAACAAACTCCGCCTGGCAATCTCAGCAAACAATCAAGAAGGTTAGGTTCTTACATGAAACAAGTCACGAATGAAAAACTAATCCAGAAAAACAAACGAATTGGAAATATCACATCCATTGTTGGTATTGCAATTCTTGCGGTGGGCCTGATCCTGAACATCAACCCCACCCCAACAAAAACATTGATCTCCTTCGGCGCGCTGATCATAGGGTTTATTGTGGCACAGGTTAGCACGTATTTTGTGACAAAATTTGGCCGCAGCCCGCGCTTTGATGAGTTGATGGCTGAAAACCTTAATAAGCTAAACAATAAATATACATTTTATGTTTACAGCAGTCCGGTACCCATGCTCCTGGTTGGCCCCTATCGTCTGTGGATACCTGTCCCCATTTCTGCCAGCGGTCAAATTCATTATGATGGTAAATGGAAACAAAAAGGCGGTTCATTCCTGCTCAAGATTTTTGGACAGGAGAACCTGGGCCGTCCTGAATTAGATGTTGAAGCAAACGAGAAACAGATGCGCGAATTTTTGAGCAAACATTTTGACGAAGGACAGCTGCCACCCATCGAATCAATCCTCGTGGTGCTGAACCCAAAAACAGAAATTGGAGACGTAGAAGACGCACCTACGCAGATCGTAACGGTGGATGCCTTGCGGCGCACGATCCGGAAATACGATCGAAAATCAGAGGAAGAGATTCCAGCGGAATTTCGTGAGAATTTAAATACCTTATTGGGAGGATCTCAAGAATAACTATTGGTCAAGCCCCGCATATTCACGCAGCTGCTTGATTTCTTCAGGTTTTAGATAACGAAAATTTCCGGCCTGGAGCTTTCCGAGTTCAAGAGGCCCAATCCTCACCCGACGGATCTGACGCACAGGCAGCCCAATTCGAGCGCCGGTGCGGCGGATCTGTCTGTTTTTACCCTCACGCAATGTGACCCGCAGCCAGGCGCCAGATTTCGACATGGATTTCACCTCAACTTCCGCTGGGAGGGTACGGTAACCGTCTTCCAGGACTACGCCGCGGCGCCAGATCTCAAGCTGTTCATCATCCGGCCGGCGAGTCACCCGAACCTCATATTCCTTATCATGTTCATACCGGGGGTGTGTCAGTCGATTTGCCAATCGGCCGTCATTGGTCAGCAATACCAGACCTTCACTTTCAAAGTCCAGGCGTCCAACCGGATAAAGATGGCGTTCGTCCTTGACAATATCAAACACGGATGGGCGTGGGTCATCTGGCGCGTCCAGGGACAGCATGTTGCGAGGTTTATTTAGCGCAATATAAACTTTCTTTTCCGGCTTCCCGATCAACTGATCATCCAGGCGGATTTCATCCTTTTTGGGGTCCGCTTTTGCCCCCAGTGCGATCACCTGGCCGTTAACTGTCACGCGGCCATCCTCAATCAATTTTTCACAGGCACGGCGGGACCCATATCCCGCCCGCGACAAAAGTTTTTGAACTCTTTCTTCTGGCATTAAGTTTTTAACACTTCCTGAGAGCCGTTCCCATTTACGCTTTCTTCCAGCTCATCAAAATCAATAAAGGGCAGGGCTTCAATGGTTTCCAAACCAAAAAATTGCAAGAACTCTGACGAGGTGCCGTAATAAATTGGTCGTCCGGGTGTATCTGCTCGGCCCAGCTCTTCAATCAAACCTTTAGAAAGCAGCGTGCGCATCACACTGTCGCTGTTGACTCCCCGGATCACATCTACTTCCGGTCGGGTGATTGGCTGCTTGTAGGCCACAATCGCCAGTGCTTCAAGCGCAGCCTGAGATAAAGTGCTGGTGATTTCAAGCCCCAAGAAAGTCTCTACTGTTTTACTAAAAGCGGGTGCAGTGGTAAGTTGAACCCTGGTTTTGACTCGCATCAAACGCAGCCCATGGCCATCCATTTTATAATGGGTCTCAAGGTCAGAAAGGTATGATTCCACTTCACTTTCGGTGATCTCCAACGCCTTGGAAAGCTGATAGATGCTCACCAGCCCCGAAGAGACAAACAATAAGGCTTCAATTTTGGCAATAAGTTCCGAATTTTTCGGTTCAGCTGTCATGATGATCAACCGTTGATAGTAATGATCGAGCTTAGTGATTATACTCGATTTATCCTCACCAGCTTCCGTCCTTAGCTGGTAAAATACCTGATTGATGCAACATCAACCAATGAATTATTTAGGAGCAAATTAATGAGAATTCTCTTGACGGGCGCAGCGGGTTTCTTAGGCTCCCATTTGACCGATCGCTTGATTGCTGAAGGACATCATGTAATTGGAATGGACAATTTAATTACAGGCAATAAAGACAATCTCACCCATCTGGCCGGAAACCCAAACTTCAGTTTTATCCTTCATGATGTCTCAAATTTCATCTTCGTTCCCGGAGAGCTTGATTATGTGCTTCATTTCGCTTCACCAGCCAGCCCAAGCCTCACCTCACCCCTCGGGTATCCAAACCTGCCTATCCAAACCTTAAAAGCCGGTGCGCTTGGCACGCACAACACCCTTGGTGTAGCGCGTGCCTATAACGCAAAATTTTTACTGGCCTCGACCAGCGAAATCTATGGGGACCCAACAGAACATCCACAAAAAGAGACTTATCGAGGCAATGTTGATCCGATCGGCGCCCGGTCCGTTTATGATGAGGCCAAACGTTTTGCAGAAGCATTGACCATGGCCTACCACCGCTTTCATCAAATTGATACCCGCATCGTTCGGATTTTTAATACCTATGGGCCGAGAATGCGTCTGGATGACGGCCGTGTGGTACCCAATTTCCTTCAGCAAGCATTGCTCGGCGAACCACTCACAGTGTATGGGGATGGCTCCCAATCTCGCAGTTTTTGCTACGTGGATGATCTGATTGAAGGTATCTATAGGTTGATGATGGTCGATTTTCATGAGCCAGTAAATCTCGGCAATCCCAATGAGATCAGCATCAAAGAACTTGCCAATCTGATCAATGGTTTAATCAGCAGCGAGGCGGGAACCGTCTTAAAAATGGCCAATCGCCTGGGTAATGATCCACAACGCCGCCAACCGGATATTTCCCGGGCAAAAGAGATCCTGGATTGGGAACCCAAAGTCGACTTCCGTGATGGACTCCTCAGAACCATTCCATTTTTCAAGGATAAGATGGATCTATGAGCCTGATCAATAATAAACATGAACGCGTTCGGTTCTTAAAATTTGCGTTGGTTGGTATCAGCGGAACCTTTGTCGATTTTGGCATTTTGAACCTTCTCCGATTGGTGTTCAATGTCCAGTTGGTTTGGGCGCAGGCTATCTCATTTATTTGTGCGGTGTTCAATAATTTTTTCTGGAACCGGCACTGGACCTATCCGGAATCCCGAACCAAAGGCATGCCTAAACAACTGGTCCAATTTTTCATTATCAGCATCGTTGGGATCTTGATCCGAACCCCCCTGATACCCTGGTTGGATGAAGTTCTGCTTTCCTTTTTAGAGACTAACGAGATCGCATTGCCGCTGCCCAATGGCATCATCAGCCAAAACCTCGCTTTGGCGATCAGCATCATCATCATCACCTTTTGGAATTTTTTCGCCAATCGTTATTGGACCTATAGCAACGTTCCCCCCAAAACAGAGTTCTCACAAAGATCTGATCATCCGCCCTCAAATTAAGCTCACAGAGAAAGGATCCTCATGGATTTTACTCACCGTCAACGCCTTGAGCGAACCCTCTCCGGAGAAAAACCAGACAGGATTCCAGTAGCCTTTTGGAACCATTTTCCAGTCGACGATCAAGATCCAGCAACTTTGGCGAAAGCCACCATTGCATTTCAAAACCAATTCGATTTTGATTTTGTTAAGATCATGCCGCCTTCATCCTTCTGCCTTAAAGACTGGGGGGTTGAGGATCAATGGGGCGGCAATCCCGAAGGAACCCGTGATTATATCCACAGGGGGGTCCACACACCCGATGAATGGCTAAATTTACCGATCCTAGATCCCAAACAGGGCTACCTGGGTTATCAGCTGGCGTGTCTAAGGCTCCTTCAGAAAGAATACAAAGATCATACCCCTTTTATTCAAACCATCTTTAATCCACTTTCGCAAGTAAAAAACCTGGTCGGACCTGACAAACTGCTCTGGCATTTACGCTGTTTTCCTGAAGCCCTCCATGAAGGGCTTAACACAATTCTGCAAACAACCTTACAATTTATCCAGGCCGCTAAGCAGCTCGGAATCTCAGGGATCTTTCTTGCCATCCAGCACGCATCTTACAATTCGATGACAGAAGATGAATACCATGAGTTTGGTCGCGCTTATGACCTGCCAATCCTAAATGCTGTGGACGACCTGTGGCTTAATATGGCCCATCTTCACGGAGAGAACATCATGTTCGAACTCATCGCTAATTATCCAATGCAGGTTTTGAACTGGCACGATCGAGAAACGCCGCCCACCCTCTCCGAAGGATTAACCCGGTTTCCAGGCGTTGTATGTGGGGGCATTGCGCGGGTTGAGACGCTAGTTTTGGGGTCCCCACAAACCGTGAGGATAGAAGCCCAACAGGCCCTTGAAGAAACTGATGGAAAACGGCTGATCCTTGGCACAGGCTGTGTATTGCCGCTCACAACGCCTTATGGAAATATCATGGCTGCCCGTCAGGTTGTAGAGGAGCTTGAGTGATGCGCGTGATCTCGGGAAGCGCAAAAGGTGTGCCGCTGCAAAGCGTACCTGGTAAATCGACTCGACCGATCACTGATCAGGTCAAAGAAGCACTGTTCAATATCCTTGGCCCATCGATTGTTGGCCAGACCGTTCTTGATCTTTTTGGGGGAACCGGCGCTGTAGGTATTGAAGCGCTTTCGAGGGGGGCAGACTTTGCTGTTTTCCTGGAAATCAACTACAAAGCCTTCCAGACAATCCAGAAAAACCTTGCAGCTACTCAATTGGATCCATATGCAACGGTAATGAAAAAAGATGCTTTTAGTTATCTAAACGAGGACCACGCAGAACAATTTGATCTGGTTTATATCGCCCCACCGCAATATGAGGGGCTCTGGGTCAAAGCGCTGCATGCACTAGATGACAACCCAAACCTGGTTTCTTTATGGCAAAGGGTCATTGTTCAGATCCACCCAAAAGAATTCGATGACAGCATCAGCTGTGAAAATTTTAAGATCTACGATCGCCGGCGGTATGGTGATACATTACTGGTGTTCTATGAACGCGTCTCACCGGAGTGAAAGCCTTAACCTTCCATCCGGATCATATTCGGATTTCCCAATCATAATGGGATCGCCTGTTTGATAACCCGCGATCCTGGGAACCAACAGCAGCAGATCTTCCACCAGGGGGAATTCATCCATCTCATCTAGTCCAACCCAGACAAGATCTCCCTCTTCAGAAGGGATTAATGTGCCCTCTTCATACTTACCCCGGAAAATAAAGACCCCGACCCCCATTGCCGGTTCGACATCGACCATGAGCTGGCCGCATAAATTCAAATGGATCCCGTCAATCCCTGTTTCTTCCCGCAACTCCCGTTGAGCGGCTTCCAAAACATCTTCGCCCGCCTCTATGTGACCGCCAATCCCATTATACAGTTTTGCCCATAAGCGTTTATTCTGCGCGCCGCGAATCAGTAACACCTGATTCTGTTGGTTGAAGATAAAGATCAGCGTTCTGGGCGTTACCAAGTATCGGCTTAGATCAAGTCCCTGGTCATGCTTAGGCATGTAAATTTTCCTTATAATTAAACAGCCCGTGAAATGGTCGTTTCACGGGCTGTTTGCGTTCATCAGGTCAGGAACATCGGAACGCCAAGAAAGTCCTTAACTTTCGGTTTGTAATTCTCTTTATCGTAATACGCATCCACGTCCACACGCTTCTTTCCAGTCAGAACGATCTCCACCGGGACAGTGGTGTATTTTCCGCCTTGTAAGGCCACCAGCTTGCCGTATTCTTCCCGCTGGATCAACTGCATGGCCAGATTACCAAAAGACATCGCCACCATTCGATCCAGGGAATCTGGCGCGCCTGAGCGCATGACATAAGCGAATTTCTGATACATGATATGCTGTTTTGTCAATTGCTTGATTTCTTGAGCCACCAGCTCACCAATCCCGCCTAATTTGCGATGCCCGTAAGCATCTGCTGGTCCGGACTCAATAATTTCGCCATCCTCCTGCATTGCGCCTTCGGAGACCGTCACAATTGCATAATTGGAGGGATTATTCCGCTTGTCTTCCAAGAGGAAATCCGCGAGCTTTTCCATGTTGAAAGGTACTTCTGAAATTATCGATCGGTCCACATAGGCCAGATAAGCGCTGATCAGGCTCGTTTCACCGGAATTCCTGCCGAACAATTCAAACACACCGATCCGTTCGTGAGAGCCGACCGAAGTGCGCAATTGGGTGATCAGATCTACGGAGCGGGTCACTGCTGTGGAGAAGCCAATGCAGTAATCTGTGCCAAAAACATCATTGTCCATAGTTTTAGGAATTGCAACAACTGGGAAACCCTCCCGGCTCAAGCGTACGCCATAACTTAACGTGTCATCCCCACCAATTGGAGCGAGGACATCGATCCCTAAATGCTCTAGCACTTGCAGGACATGATCGGTGAAATCCATGGTGCCTTGATCGTCAATTTCTTTTCCCAGGGTTGAATTCTTCAAGAAATCCGGCACATCCCTGGCGCGCACCTTTTGTGGGTTGGTCCGGGATGTGTGCAAGAATGTCCCGCCAGTTCGATCAATGCGCCGGACATCATTACGCCCCAGATTTCGGATGTAATAATCATGTGTAGAAGGTTCATCCAGGTTGTACCATAAGAGACCACCCCAACCTCGACGAATCCCCAAAACTTCGTAACCTGCATCCAATGCATTCAGTACAACTTCCTTCATAGCCGGATTCAACCCCGGCACATCACCGCCCCCCGTCAATACACCAATTCGTTTTTTCATAAACCTTTCTCCTTCAATTTCGATGGTCCAACAATAATCAAAACAATATCCAACGCCACTTGCGGCTGATTTGACGCAAATCCTTCAAAGTATAGCATAATTTCTGTGCTCACTTTTCAGTTTACCTGGCTGCTAAGTTAAATCCTGGGTAAACTGGTCAATCTGACCACCCACCATCGAATCCAGATCAAGCTCAAAAAAATTATGATCGGTAATCCAACGGTCAGGATCGGGAATGAATTCGTGTCAGCAAATCGAGCCTGGGGCGTCACTAAGATCCATGAACCGCCAGAAATCAGAAACAAAATCAACCATCCAGCGACTTTCCCGGGTAAATCCCACCTATCAGAAGCATATTTCAGGATCAGAGTGATTGGGGGGATTAACAATAAGAGGTTGGAAATGGATATCTGAACCTGTAAGAAGTAGGTGATCACAAAAATCACCAACGCATTCCACATGAAGTTCCGGTCAGATCCTCCAAACAACTTGATCCAGAGCGCAATGGCCAAAATAATAAGTGAAGCATGAAGCCCAATGGAGAGAAAATTTTCGATACCAGGCAAAAGTGAAGCCACCGGCATTAATGGTGTCTGAATCCAGGAAAGATCTTGATAGATGCTCAGATTGCGCCGCAGCCAGTCCAGAGGCCAGGAGGGCAACATAAGTACCGAAACAATCCATAAAAAAAAGTTGCCGGAGAAAAACGCAACCAGGAATGCCCCCTGCCTTCGAACAATGCTCCAAATGATCGCCAGAATTAAAATAAAAATTGTCAGCGGAACAGAACTTGCTGTCAACGCCAAAACAAACCCTGCGGTTCGATAATTTCCTGACTTGATCAACCAGAGTCCATAGACCAATAAAAAGATCAGGATCACCGAGAGCCGTCCGGTCAGTATGCTGTACACACCTGGAAACCAAACAAAAAGCAAGGCAACCTTAGTCATTTTCGCGAAACCAGATAAATCCCATTCTGAAAACTTAAATGCTATGAAGATACTCAACCCTGATAAAACACCTAATGCCACAAACCAAATTGCACGGCTAATTCCATAGGGTATCAAACTGAATGGCAAATAGAAAAATAGGTTTACCAATGGATGAATTAATCTGGATCCTTCAGGCAAATGACCAGAGTACCCTGCGGCGTTAATTGCATCCAATGCCGTCTGTTCAATAGATGGGTCATAAGGGTTTTGACCCTCCAATAACCAGGCTCTGCCTGCTGCCCAGGGGATTGCAAAATAATCCGTAAATGGGACGGCTTTCATTAAAAAGGTAGAAAGATACCCAATAACAACCAAAGCCACCAGGACTAGTCCGACGATGACATATTGTGAGATTGCAGTTCTTCCATATCGTTTGATCATGTTTTGGGACCCTTTGAGATTTTACCCGTGCAACCCCTGGGGGTCAATTAAAATGGATTACTCTGTTTTCCCAAATTCGTTGACCTTTTTACGATAAGATCCCTGGTAGGCAAACAGTGAAACCTTAGGTTCGGGTCATCTGCCTACCTCTGAGGCTCCATATGGATCATCCAACCGCTGTAGACCACCAACCAAAGACACCTCTATTGACCATTTCAGGCTGTGATTTGAGGGTCATTTGAATCGCGTATACCATAATTGGACCCCAGAACAATGTTTACAATCCTTTAGGAAGGAGACCCGCACAGGCTTTGCCCTCGAGGCTGGCTCACGCGACCCAACCTCACCCACCGATTGATCACCACAACTCGGGTGGTTTGGAATGCTGTCAGGGTTTAGAGACACAACACCAACAAAGGCTTACCCAATCATAACGATCTCTCTGCTGTTTTCCTGAAGTGTCTTGACATTCCGGCCAGGAATATTGTATATATGGTTGCAGTGGGTATGTTCAAAATCAGAACATCAGCTAATGAGCGTGCCGGCGGAGGTGAGATTAAAAATCACACGGTCGATTCATCTACCTTTCACAAGTGACCTGGAGAGTAGAAGTACATTGAGTGGATAAGCGCCTCACAATCATGTCAATAATTTCTGTAAATTCAATTCCAGATTGTGTCAAATTACCAGTGCATTATGACTTTTAAACCCGATTATTTCGTTTTTGACCCATTTGATCATAATAATGTGAATAAAGAGATATCAATCCAGCCTCAAATGATAATTTCTTGTGTTGATTTTTGGATTAAAAAATAGTATTCTCAAGGCTATGTTATTTTAGGCGCCAAATTTGAGTGGTTGTAACCGAAAACCTGGCTTTTGATTGGGATAATGATTGCTGGTCCCACACAATAGAAGGATTATATGGGTACAAAAACAATATCGAAAGCGAAATCGAACGGCGGGAATAAGAACTCAGCTATCGCACGTTTGATCCAATTAGGCAGAACTAAGTCATTTGTCACAATTAACGATATCCTCCAATTCTTTCCAGATGCTGAAAACAATGTAAAGCAGCTTGAAAAAGCGTTCGCGGCCCTGATCAGTGCAGGAATTCCTTATATTGAAGATGCAGACTTGCTTAAAGAACCTTCCGATGAAGATATTAAAAATGAAGAAGAACAGGTCAAAAAGGAACGTAATCAAGAGGCAGAAAAGAAGGGTTCAGACGACCTGGCCAATATCGACACAGATGACACAATTGGCTTATATTTGAAGGAAGTCAGCCGTGTTCCGCTGCTGACTGCGGATGAAGAGGTCGAACTGGCGCAACGGATTGAGAGCGGTCGTATGGCCCGTGAAGAATTGGCACGCGGCAATGTTTCACCACGCCGACGGATTGAATTACGTCATTTGATCGAAGATGGCTGGGCAGCCAGAGAGCACCTGATCACCGCCAATTCCCGGTTAGTGATCAGCGTGGCAAAAAAATATATGGGTCGCGGGGTTCCTTTCCTCGACCTGATCCAAGAAGGTAATATTGGCTTGATCCGGGCGACCAAAAAATTTGAGTATCGTCGAGGCCATAAATTCAGCACCTATGCCACATGGTGGATCCGGCAAGCCGTTACCCGTGCTATTGCAGACCAGGGTCGGACCATTCGGGTACCCGTTCATATGGGCGATCAGATCAATAAACTGCTTCGCATTCAACATCAGCTTACTCAAAGGTTGGGACGCAAACCGACCGTTGACGAACTGGCAGAAACCCTCGAGGTACCGCCAAAAAAGGTTGAAAACATGATCCAGGTCGCACGGCGGCCTTTATCCCTGGAACTACCAACCGATGATGAAGAAGATTCGATGTTGGGTGATTTCATTGAGGATGATGAAGCCCCACCGCCGGATGATACGGCCACTTACAATCTCCTGAAGGAACACCTTGTTTCCGTCCTGGACTCTTTGCCGCCTAGGGAAGTTCGCATACTTCAGCTGCGTTACGGGTTACTTGACGGCCAATCCTATACACTTGAGGAAGTCGGCCGAAAAATGGGCGTCACTCGGGAGCGTGTTCGCCAAATTGAAGCCCAAGCGCTCAGCCGTCTAAGGCATCCCACCGTCAAACGCCGCCTCAGAGATTATCTGGGAGAATAAAAATCAATCATTTATGCCAGTACGTCCGCCTCTGAAATGAGGCGGTTTTTTTCTTGACCAGTTACCCATAACAGCGTATGATATTTTATAAGCATAGATTCCAAATGAATGGGATCGGCTCGCGAGTTTGGGAAGAAGCTCAACTTTTTCAGATTGGATCAGAGATGAAAAACGACAACAATCATAACTCAACCGGACCACAAGATGAGCAGAATGAGAATGAAGAAATCCCTTTGTGGCTCCAGGGCCTACCGGAACAAGAAGTAGAGGACACAAACCCGATTGAGGTCGAAGAAAATGCCGTTGAGGATTGGGTGAATGAACTCACCGAAGAAAAACCAGCAGACAGTCCCCCCCCAGAAGTAGAACAGACAGACGCAAATGAAGCGCCAATCCATGAAACTGCTGGTGAGGAATCTTTCCCGGATTGGCTAAATGAACTGGCGGAAATCGATCCTGCCACCCCTGCTGTTTTTGATCGTCAAGATTCGGAATCGACGCCCGTTGAAGGTAGTCACGATAAACAAACAATGGATGAGGATAAAAACCCACAGGCAGTGGAACACAAACAGCCTGATCCAGAAGAATACCCAGATGAGTCCAACTTGACTGATGAGGACCTCCCTACCCATGGGGGTGAAATCGAGATGGATACAACCAATCAAGAGGCCTCCACCGAAGATCCACAAAAACCGACTGGTGAACCAGCAGAGGAAAACGAGCTCACAGCAGCCTCGGAAGCGCGATCACCAGCAAATCTTTCTGAAGATGAAGACTTACCGCCATGGCTGCAGGAAATGATCTCCGAGCCTGAAGCGCCCTCTCCTGAAGCTGCATTCCCACCTGAAGGCGAAATTCGACTGGATGAGGAACAGATAAACGAACCAACCGAGCCGATCGAATTGTCAGAAACACCTTCTGACCAAGAAACACCGGAAGTCGATCAAACGCCAGAAGAAGACGCCCATGAATATGATCCTGATCAGGCGTTTGAAGAAAGTTATGCAGATACTCCGGTAGAAATTGAGGAGGGCGCAAACGATCAGGAATCCATACCTGAACCTCCGCCTGCCGCATGGATACCGGAACAACTCAACGTGGACGATGAGACTCCTTCAGATGATTCTCCTCTGCCTCCAGAACCAGCAGAGGTCATCAATCGTGAAACTATTGAACAGGTTGATGAGCCCATTCCAGCAGCATTGGAGGAGAACCAGTTTTTGGAAGAACAACCCGAATATTTCGAGGATATCCCAGTAGAGACACCGGTTGAGAATGAAATAGATTTTGAAGAATTGCCAGCTGATCTGGCGCAAGCAAAAGCACTGCTTTGGTCAGGTGAAATGGATCAAGCGATAAATTTAATCCACAGCTATGATGAAAAATCAAAACACACCGCTCTAATAAAAACCCTGCTGCTGGAAGCTTCCAATGTGATCGAGGAACCAAACCAAAAATTTTGGGAACTGCTTGGAGATACCGCGTTGGAAGAAGACCAGCCAGAACTAGCCTTGAATGCCTATACAAATGCCATCCAAGCTTTACTCAGAGGCCAAGAAGGCTGAGATGAAATTAATCAGCATTTTTAAAGCTGCAGGACAACTGGAAGCAGAAATGATCAAAGCCTTTCTTGAGGCCCAGCAGGTACCCGCGACATTAAACCAGGAGAGTGTTGGCAGGACTTTCGGGCTTTCCGCCGGCCGCCTGGGTGAGGTCCATATCCTGGTGCCTGAATCGCGGGTGGATGAAGCCAAACAGCTCCTCCAGGATTTATTTGAGGGGAAATTTGAACTTCCGGATGAGATTGAAGATCTCTCTGGAGAAAAAGATGAAACAGACGCTGCTTGACGCAAGCCGGGCTAACCGGTATAATCTTTTGGCTGTACTGGCATAATCTGTGTTAATAAGGAGCTTATAGATGACACCCCTTCCAAAAAGAAGAGTTTCCTCAGGCCGACGAGATCGTCGCCGTGCCCATGATGCGTTGAAAGCACGGAATATCGTGGTATGCCCAAATTGTGGTGAACCTCGTCTTCCCCATCGTGTCTGCGCCAATTGTGGTCACTACCAGGGCCGTGAAATTCTCGATGTAACTGACCGCGAATAATCAATCCGTACTGCACTGAAATTTAAAGGCTGGGATGATCTCCCAGCTTTTTTTATTATTCCCTTACTTCAACGGATTAACGCTCCGGTTCATTGACCAGATAGTCTTCAAAATGGAACAATAACCTTTTGGGGAGCAGCCCCCGCATCCTGGTACCGTACTCATTATTGATGGTCTCATGCACCTGGCCATATTCATGAAACAGCGAGATCAGTTGGCCCTCTTGGAAGGGGATTTCCACTTCCACATCAAGAAAAGCTTCAAATAATTCAGCTTCCACAGCCGACAACAAAGCATCAATCCCTCTACCTGATTTTGCCGAGATCGGATACGTGTTCGAAAACTCCTCCAGGGCAGAGACAGCCGAGTCTGGATCTTTGAGCAAATCAATCTTATTGAATGCGGTCAGAATAGGAATATCTCCCGCGCCGATTTCCACCAACGTTTCCTGGACAGATTTCGCCTGGGCGCTGGCATTTTCGTGCGTGATGTCGACCAGATGTAATAAAACATCGGCATCGGAGATCTCCTCAAGCGTTGCCCTGAAAGCCGCTACCAACTCGGTGGGCAGTTTTTGAATAAAGCCAACTGTGTCCGTAAATAGAACTGTTTGACCATCGGGAAGTTCAACCCGCCGTGTGGTTGGATCCAGGGTAGCAAACAGCTGGTCTGCTACATAAACATCAGCATCGGACAATCGGTTGAGTAAGGTTGATTTTCCAGCGTTGGTATATCCAACCAGGGCAACCACCGGGATCCGGGATTTTTTCCGACGTTCCCTGTACCGCATACGGTGGGCTCGCACTTTCTCTAGTTCACCTTTCAGAAATTCAATCCTCCGGGTAATGATTCGGCGGTCAACCTCAAGTTGTGTTTCGCCCGGTCCGCGGAGACCAACGCCACCAACGCCTCCAGCTCGTCCGCCGCCGCCGCCGGCCTGCCTGGCCAGGTGGGTCCATGCTCGCGTCAGACGCGGCAGGCGGTACTCGTATTGCGCCAGTTCGACCTGTAAGCTGCCTTCTTTTGTTTGTGCATGCTGCGCAAAAATATCTAAAATCAATGCCGTTCGATCGATAACACGCAGCGATTCACCAAAAGCTCTTTCCAATTCTCTTTGATGTCTTGGGGACAGTTCATTATCAAAGATTACCATGTCCACATTAAGCTCATCACACAAAAGCTTGATTTCTTCGACTTTGCCTGCACCAATAAACGTCTTGGGATTGGGATGATCCAAATTTTGGGTGACCTGCCCCATAATTTCAACACCGGCAGTTTCAGCCAATTGTGCCAGTTCACCCAAAGAATCATCTAAGGACAGTAGATCATCCTGGCCATAGAGGCTGACACCTACAAGTAAAGCTTGTTCTTTTGGCGCTTCTGTTTTAATTAAGTTTGACTTTGCCATGAAGTATTTAAACCGTCTCCCTCATCCATACGATCATCCTTTGCATCGCTTCTTGTAACCTGGCCGCCGGTGTAACGATCGATATGCGAACGTACCCTGCGCCAGAGCCTCCATAAACGATACCGGGCGTGATACTGACGCCAGTATCTGCTAATAAATTTTCACAAAAACGCACACTGTCCTGGATGCCGTCCGGTAATTTTGCCCACACATACAAAGCTGCTTTAGGGATTTCAACAGAAAAGCCCAGACTGCGTAACGTCTCGACGATGATATCCCGACGCTTTTCGTAAATCGCGTTTCTGTCCTTAAGCCAGGATTGGTCACCAGTAAGCGCTGCATCCGCTGCCTTCATTATCGGTTTAAAATGCGATGAATCAAGCTGGCTCTTGTAAACTCTGAGCAGGCGAATGATTTCCGCATTTCCAACAGCAACACCAACGCGCCAACCCGCCATATTATATGTTTTTGAAACAGAATTAAACTCCACTGCCAGATCGTTCGCGCCTGGCACCTGCAGAATGCTCGGGGCTTGATAGCCATCAAAACAAACATCCACATAAGGGGCATCATGAGCTACGATGAGATGATACCTCTTGGCGAATTCCACCACCTTCTCAAAAAAGGCCATCGGCGCAATCGCGCCTGTGGGATTATTGGGATAATTCAACCATAAGATTTTTGCTGCCCTGGCGGTTTCTGTGGGAATCGCCTCCAAATCGGGTAAAAAAGAATTTTCAGCCAACAGCGGCATATTGATGGTGTTTGCCTGGGCGATCGAGGCGCCGATGGCATATACGGGATAACAGGGGTCGGGAACCAACACAAGGTCACCAGGGTTGAGCAAGACCTGGCTGAGGTTAAACACACCTTCCTTAGATCCAATCAATCCCAGGACCTCTTTTTCAGGATCCAAGGCAACATTAAATCGGTCCTGGTAGTAGCGAGCAAATGCCATGCGATGCTCCAACGACCCACCAGCCTGTCCGTAGCCATGCATATCAGGCTGCTGAGCGGCCTGAATAAGCGCATCAATGA
The DNA here is from genome assembly GCA_964558525.1 of uncultured Candidatus Brevefilum sp. Lineage (GTDB taxonomy): Bacteria > Chloroflexota > Anaerolineae > Anaerolineales > Anaerolineaceae > Brevifilum. Next base: position 31,399 of record CAZLEK010000008.1, on the reverse strand, counting down.
TGAAACCTTCAGGCGGCAGATCAGGCGAACCCATATCCAGGCGGATCACGTCCACACCTGATTTGAGCTGGCAGTTGATGGTTTTCTGTAAGTCAGCAAAGAAATATGGTTTGATGGTTGATATTCGCTGAGCAGGCTTGATATCCATAAGTTGGTGAGACCTCATGATGATCGTGGTGAGTAGAACAGTATTATAGTGTAAACCCTGCTAATATCAAGAATTCCGGTGGTGTTTTCCTTTCACTAAATCTACTTCTTCTACACCATCGATTGGAAGGCTTTTTCCAAATCATCGCCGGCTCTCTGCACATAATATTGATAGCGGAGCCGTTTAGATAATCTGCGTTCACCCTCAGGTTTTGGAAGAAGCCCAAACATCGCTTTCATGGGTTGAAAGGTTTTCATTTCCGCATGGGTGATATATTTAATTAACGCACCAATCATGGTCGTCTCGGGCAAGATTATAGGCGCCAAACCCTGAAGATAACGGGCTGCATTGATCCCAGCTATCAGGCCAGAGGCAATATTCCCTGCATAACCTTCAATGCCCGCCAGTTGACCAGCGACAAACAGGTCAGAGCGCATCTTAAAAGCCAACCCCTCATCCAATAAAACAGGAGCAGCGATAAACGCATTCCGGTGCATCTGGCCAAACCTTGTAAACTGCGCGTTTTCCAACCCTGGGATCATTCGGAAGATCCGTTTTTGCTCAGAAAATAACAGGTTGGTCTGAAATCCGACCATATTATATAGATCCCCAGCCAGCGTATCCTGGCGCAGCTGAACCACTGCAAAGGGCCACCGGCCTGTTCGCGGGTCCGTTAGGCCCACCGGACGCATTGGTCCAAAAGCCAGTGATTTTACCCCCTGACTGGCAATCACTTCCACCGGTTGACAACCCTGGAAATAAAGCCTGCTGCCAGCTTTGACTCCAGTGTCGATCTGATCTTCAAAACGCATCAAGGGAATCCGCTTGGCAGTAATCAGTGCTTCTCGAAAGGCGTGATATTCCTCCTCAGACAAGGGACAATTGATATAATCACCTGTTTGACTGTCTCCTTTTGAATAACGATTGGCGCGGAAAGCAACCTCCATATTGATCGATTCGACATCAACGATGGGAGCAATGGCATCGAAAAAGAAGAGCTGTTCATGGCCAGTGAATTCAGCCAGGGCATGCATCAGCGCTGGAGAAGTTAACGGCCCTGAGGCTAGAATCGTAGGCGCATCTGGAAGTCGCGTAATTTCCTCTCGAAGGATCTCAATTCTTGGGTGCGCATCAAGTTTTTGTTCAACGCAGTGGGAAAAAACATCCCGGTCAACCGCTAAAGCGCCGCCAGCTGGTAAAGAACTTGCATCTGCACACGCTATGAGCAATGATCCCAACCTTCTCAACTCAGCTTTTAATAAGCCCGAAGCTCGGTCAGGCAAGTTTGAACCCAATGAATTCGAGCACACCAATTCAGCAAGATTCCCAGTCCGATGGGCGCCAGTTGATTGTTCAGGGCGCATCTCAAATAATTTAACCTCGATGCCGCGCTCTGCTGCCTGCCAGGCGGCCTCGGAGCCTGCTAAACCACCGCCAACAATAATGAGTTCCATGAAGTGTCCTCGTTTATTTTGATCAGGAACATTCTACCACTTTTGGTGAGCGTCTAAAAATCAGCCTGTCCGTTTCTGGCATATATCTTGCAACAATGAGCATGTCCAATTATAATCAGGTTAACCAGGAGCGTTGGATCATGAATCTCAGCCATATGCAAGGCCAGCACCAAACTCAAAGCCCGATGACTTCTGCGCATATTGCGCAAACGATGACCCTGCTTTACATGACCTCAACAGAATTACTCCAAACCATCGATGTAGAGCTCTCAAAAAACCCGGCCCTTGAGCTGATCAGTGAACGCCGCTGCCCTATGTGTGGCCGGAAACTACCTCCCCAGGGCCCCTGCCCAATTTGCAGTCAACCAAAATCCCTCGACCCCGATGAGGCGATCATCTTTGTTTCGCCCAGGGATGATTTTTATTCCTACAGCGGCCATGGAAGTAAATACAGCGACGACAGCTCCGAAGACCCATTTTCTTCAATGGATCTTGACCTGCCCACTTATGTCTTGCAGCAAGTCGCTCCTGAGCTTGAATCTGATGAGCGGGAGTTGGCGGCGATGATCCTCACCAATCTAGACGAGGATGGTTTTTTGGCCATCGATGTGCGCGAGATTTGCCGGTTCCACCACGTCGCACCTTCCAAAGTAGAAGCGGTCCTCGAGAAAATTCAACGCTGTGACCCATTAGGGGTTTCAGCAAGAAATGTTAAGGAAGCTTTACTGGCCCAGGTGGCTTTTCTTGCTGGCACTATGGCAATTCCAGAGTTTGTCCACCAGGCCATCTCGGACCATTTTGAGCTTCTCACCAAACGCCAATTTAATGAACTGGCCAGAAAATTGAATGCAACCGTCCAACAAGTAAAAAAAGTTTCAGCATTCATCAGCGAGAACCTGAACCCCTACCCCGCCAGGGCTAATTGGGGCAGCTTCAGGCAGCCGAACGACAACACACCGGATGTTTACCACCAACCCGACGTGTTGATCTATCATCTCGACAATAAACCCGACAATCCCTTAGTGATTGAAATTATCACACCCTCTCGCGGCACGCTCAGGTTGAATCCATTATTCAAAAAAGCTCTAAAACAGCAATCCAAAGAAAACCAGGAAGAGTGGAAAAAAGATCTCGATAAAGCCTCATTGTTGATCAAATGCATCCAGCAGCGCAACAACACCATGCGTCAATTGATGGAGAGGTTGGTAGCAATCCAGAAATCATTTATAATTCATGGTGAAACACATTTGGTCCCACTAACCAGGGCTCAGATTGCTGTAGAACTGGATGTGCATGAATCAACGATCTCCAGGGCCGTTGCTAATAAAACCATACAACTGCCGAACAAGAAGATCCTTCCGATGTCCACCTTCTTTGATCGCAGTTTGGCTGTCAGAGCAATCATGAAGAACATCATCGAAAATGAAAATCACGCTCTAAACGACACAGAGCTTCGGAAGCGCCTGGAACGCCAGGGAATCAAAATCGCCCGGCGGACAGTTGCGAAATACCGGGCTATGGAAGGGATTCTTCCTGCACACCTCCGCCGAATAGAGAAGTTTGCCACCGCCTGAGAAAAATGTGACCCAAGAATTTTCAGATAAGATCTCAGATCTCAACCTGTCGCGTGAGGATGGTATAAAAAGCGTCCTGACCTTAATCAATTTAATCCCTGACCCTGCTGTTATCTATCAACAGGAAGAGGATAAAGTCATTGCAGCAAATAATGCCTTATTTTTACTAACACAACTCGCTGAGAAAGATTTTATCCAGCAAAGCCTTTCAGTCCTGCTTCCAAAACTGAGCACGATTGATCCGATCACCGGGCACAACAAACAAACACTTCTGCGCCATGAAAATCAACCCCTGATCCCCGTAACGGTCAGGGTTTTCTCGTTGGATGAAAATCAGGAACATTTATTGATTCTCCTGAGGATCCAACCAGAGGCGCATGTCCGGCCAGATTTTCACTCCCCTACCCCTGACAAACTCAATAAGCTATCCGAAATCATGCAAATTCGAGAGGGGGAAAATCTTCCGGCAATCTTATCTCAAGTTTTAAAAGAAGCAGCAACATTGTTGGATGCTGAGGCCGTCTCCATTTACAAGGCAAGTGGAACAAAGCCCCAGCTGCTGCATTACCTTTCCAATACATCCAGCCCACCTGAAAGCTTCCCCTCCCAACTTTCAAGTGAAGATCTATCCCTTGGCGACCAGCCTGAACTTTGGACCGAAAACCAACCAACCATCACCCATCTGCAAAGGGCAGCGGTTCGCGGCGGCTTTAAGTATCTGGCAACGATCCCCCTTGGTCAAAAATCAGCAAAATTTGGGTTGTTCATCGCTGGCAGCAAACAGGGGAGCCCGGCGCCAGACACCCTTGCCCTATCAAAAGTGCTTGCAGCCCACTTAACCGGTATGATGCAAGATCAGATAGCAATCAACAACCTGCGCAACCTTTCGAATAAGATCAAACAGGTGGTCAAAATCCAAAATGAGATCATTTCAAATCTTGACGAAGGCGTGATCATTCTCTCGCCGAACCTGACTGTTGCAGAAATGAACCCTGCAGCAGAGACCTTGTTGGGATATGCAAATATTGAAGCCATTCGCCAGCACATTGACAGCGTTCTGATCGGCTCTGAATCCCTGGGATCAGCATTTTCTTCGGCGCAGCAGGGAATCCCGACCGTTACCAGCAGCGACCTCACCCTTCATCATCGAAACGGAAACTCCTTCCCAGCACAACTGATGGTCACCCCGGTGAATTTGAACGATCAACTACTCTCCATCATCATCTTGATCCGGGACACCAGCGAAGCAGAAGAAAGCCAATCTGTTCGCAAACAACTCGAACAGCGCGCCATTTTAGGTGAGGTGACGGCTATTTTTGCTCATGAAGTCCGCAATCCGATCAATGCAATCATGCTCTCGCTGCAGGTCATGGAAGAAAACCTGGGCGCAGGGGATGAAAACCAAAAATGGATTGACAACATGCGCGAAGAATGCAACAAACTGCTCTATTTGATGGAAAGTGTGCTCTCTTTCGCCAGGCCTTTGGAATACAAAATGACCGAGGTCAACCTGGATGAGATGCTCACACGCCTGATAGATCGCTGGCGCACCCGGCTGTTAAAACTCAAGATCACGCCTTACTTCGAGAGCGAAGTTGACAACCCGATCGTCGAAGGTGACCCGCGAGCGCTTGAGCAGGTCTTTACAAATCTGATCAGTAATTCGGTCAACGCCATGGATGAGTCAGGCGGTTCGTTGGGATTAAAAATCTCTCAGCCCGGATCACAGGACGACCAGGGTTTCCTGCAAATTTCTTTAACGGACTCTGGTGTTGGGATCCCGGATGAGATCAAATCGCACATGTTCAAACCATTTGTGACCGGGTCTGCGCGCGGCACAGGTCTGGGCCTGGCAATCACCCAGCGGATCATTAATGCCCATAAAGGTAAAATAGAAGTGGATAGTTTTGCTGGTGGTACGATATTTAAAATCTTCCTTCTGAAAAAGAAAGGGATTTCAATTCAATGAGCGCAACCATACTGGTAGTGGATGACGTTGATACTGCCCGAGAAGCTATTGCGGACAGCTTGCGGAAAGATGGAAAGGAAGTTTTGGAAGCCGGCACATTAAAAGAAGCCCGAGCTTTTATCGAAAAAAACAAAGCGGATATCTGTGTGCTCGATATTCTTTTACCCGATGGCAACGGCCTGAGCCTGCTTGATGAAGTTATAACCATGCCCTGGCAGCCAAAGTTCATCGTGATCACGGCCCACGGCCAGATCGATTATGCCGTTGAAGCCATGAAAAAAGGCGCCCTGGACTTCATTACCAAACCGATCGATATGAAGGTCTTGAAAAAATCCATTTCCCGTGCAGAAAACATGGTTGAAATGCGAAGGGAGCTGGACCATCTGCGCAATTCTCAAACAGCAACCTCAAAATTTGTCATCGGCCAGGACCCGCACATGCAAACATTGATGAGCCGCGCTCAAAGGGCTGCAGAGGCTTCGGTTTCTGTATTAATCACTGGGGAATCTGGGACAGGCAAAGAGGTGATGGCCACCTATATTCACCAAATTGGCCCGCGTGCCCAAAAACCCTTAATTGCAATTAACTGCGCTGCAATCGCCAACACCTTGCTCGAATCAGAATTGTTTGGCCATGAAGCGAATGCCTTTACGGGCGCAGCGAATAAGCGCAAAAATGGCTTGATGGAAGTTGCCGATGGGGGCATCCTCTTCCTGGATGAAATCTCCTCCATGCCCTTGGATATGCAGGCCAAGCTGCTGCGGGCCATTGAGGAACATGCCTTCCGAAGGGTGGGCGGTACCACATTGATCCGGGTGGATGTTCAGATCATCGCTGCTTCTAACCGCAATTTGCAGGAAATGATAAAGAACAACGAATTCCGTGAAGACCTGTACTACCGCCTTAAAGTCGTCGATTTGGATATCCCCCCCTTGCGGGATCGGCGGCAGGATATCCCCGAGCTGGTAGGCCTGTTAATGCGTCAGAGCAACATGGCTATGGGTTCCAACATTCAAGACATCACGCCCAGAGCATTGGAGGCTCTGATGGCCTATGACTGGCCGGGAAATATACGCGAATTAAGAAATATTATTGAGCGGGCGATCATCTTTTGTGATGATGCCGCCATCGATATTGTTCACCTCCCTTCGGAGATCGCCGAGGCTTTACCTCAATAAGCCCTGTCCCCCTTTAAATTGTATAGGTGGCACACATCTTGCTACAACACCTCCAGAGACAATTATCAGGAGGTGTTTTATGTTCACAACTGCATTTGAGTTCCAAATCACGATGGCCACAATTTTATTCCTGCTTGGTTTGGTGGTCCTGGCCATCAGCATTTTTATCCTTACCCGACAGGCTGTTGGAAAGGATATTCAGACAATCGCCAAACAAACCACAAAACTGGCTGAAAAGGGGATCACAGAAAATATCGCTGGTTTGGTCGGAAATGCTTCCGCCTTAATCAATGCGCTGCATGACCTGTCAAAATCCAATACGGGTATCGGTGTGTTCCTGGTTTTCCTCGGCATCGCTCTTCTTACAACCGCTTATTTCATCTCAAGCAATCTCGGAATCACACCCTGACAATTCATTTTTTTGAGAATTGGATCGCATCATGTCCGTTACTGCATTTCTTGACCTGGTCCGTCAAAGATTTTCGCCTTCCGATGGGAAAATCATCGTTGAAAGTTTATCCCAGGATCCGCTTGTCTGGCAATTTGTTCAGGAAGATAAAACCAGTCTTCCATACTTTAAGTCAGCTGCGGAAGGCTTGCAAGCCTACTTGCCAGGTTCAATTGCGATTTGGTTAATTGAACAGAAACTGGGCATTTCCCTCCCCCAGATCAAAGACCTCACACAAAAATTGCCAGATCTAGTCAGGCAAAACGCGGCCAGGGCTTTTCAGATGCATGCCAACACCGGTCTTCCCCCTGTCGACCTGTTAAGTGCTGGTTTGATAGCCCTTGCACTGCGTGAAAGGCGAATCATCGAAGGGTCCTGGGAAGGGATCTCAGAAGAACTTTTAAAAAAACCGGCTCCTGACTCGGCATGGAAGCATTACGAGACCTGGCGGACCCCCTTTGCATGTCTGCCCGCATTCTGTCCTGATTTCGGTGAGCTGATCGCGGAGTTAAATGGATCAAATCGGCCATCCGTTCTCAGAATTAGCGTCCCGCTTTACCTGCACGCGATCCTGGCCAATCCGATCCAACCAGATGAGCTCATTGAGCAGCTATTCGAGTTTGCCAAGACACTTCCCGTTTCCAGCCAATTAGCGTGTTTACGCTGGCTGGAGGGTTTTGGCCGCAAGGAGAATCAACAGTCTCTAGCAGGCAACCTGATGCAGACCAGAGACAATCAATCTTTTTTTGCGAAACTGTTTTCAGACGCGGCACTGATCGATTCTGCTTCACCAAACGGAGATCCGCTGGACAAAACCATTCCCTTTTCATTACCTGAAAGGATGAATCAGCTGGCTGCTTTTCATTATCACTCCGGGGATGAAGAGAAAGCAGCTGCGGTCTACCAACAGGCCTGTGATTTGATTGGAGCTCTCCAATCCCAGACACGCTATCAAGCCTTATCCCTTAAAGGAGATCAGGTCGCTCCTTCAGCCTGGTTGAAATTGACCCAGAGTCTGCCAAACTCAAAGAAAGCCCGTTTATTACACATTCAGTCATTAATCCGCAATCAAAAGCTTGATGAAGCCAAAAACCAACTGGAGAAACTCCCCGAATCATCTGAAAATCATCTGCTCGATCTGCTGCTGGAGAATCATACGGGTAAAGATTCCATAAACAGCGAAACTATGGAAAAGCTGATCCCATTCTCAACTTGCGAGAAAAACCTGCTAACTCCTGAATACTTTATCCGGACAGCAAACATCATTCACACCGAAGAATGGCTCCCTCTCATTCACAGCATTCAGGATCCACAACAAAAAGCTTCAGCCATCAGCAGGCTAATCCAAAAGTCGCCTGGAAATATCGCCTTGCAAATCTTTGCCAGGGATGAACTTGAGCAAACAGGTTTTTATGACCAGGCTTTGGAGGTAGCCTCCCTGCTTGAGCGCGAACAGCCCAAGGTGATTGACCACCAGCGAGCGCTCGCCAGGCTGCTTGCAAAAACATCCCATTGGGAGCAGGCGTTTTCCATCTCACGCAAATTGGTCCGCGAAATGGTGGACCCTGAAATCCAGGATCTGACAACCTTCGCCGAAGCCTCCCTGATGACCGGCCAGGTTGACATGGCCGTCTCTATCTGCCAAAACATCCTCACTCAGGAACAAACAAACCCGCAAGCATTGATCCTATTAGGGAAAAGTTATCTGGAAAAAGGCGATGTGGTTAAGGCCATTCAGCACATGGAACAGGTGGTAGCCATGATCCCTGAAGACCCTCAAACCTGGATCCACCTGGCAAGGTTTTGGGAAAGCAGCGGTCAAACAGAACGAGCCTTTGAGATCCTACGTCAAGGGATCCTGGCCATACCAGACGATCCAGACCTGCTACAAGAATTCGGTCTGGCCCATCTTGAGAAAGGCTCCCCATCAGAAGCACGGGTTTATCTCAAGAAGGCTTTTGAGAAAGCGCCTTCAAACCCTGAGGTCCGACGCCATCTTGCTCAGGCTGAATTCCTGACTGGAAACCACAATGAAGCCTTAGCATTGATCGAACCCATTTCAGATGGTTACGAAACTGATATCACCCTCGCCAGACTATTCAGCGACGTACTCATCGCCCTGGGTGAACTTGAGAAAGCCCTACCTGTGTTACTCAGCGCCGCCCAGCAAGACCCCTTTGATCAGAAAACCGTACTGGCAGCAGCAGATTTAATCCTTGGCCCTGGGACAAAACAACCGTTTCACCAACATAACGAAGCTATTGAAGCCCTGGAGAAAATCCTGCAGTCTGCACTTGAAGAATATCCGGACGATCATCAGCTCAAACTGCGATTCGCTGATCTGAATCGCCTGAAGGGACGTTATGAAGAAGCCTATCAGGCTTACACGCAGCTGGCAAGCAACGACAGTCATCAAAAGGATTTTCCAAACTGGCGAATCCAGTATGGCATTGGCTTGACGTCATCGGCGCTTGGTGACATAGAAATTGGACTGGCTGCCCTCCAAGACGCAGCCCATCATCAGCCCGAAAACCTGCAGGTTCTGCACGCACTTGCAGAAACTTACGCACAAGCAGAATTGCCCGTAAAGGCGCTTGAATCCGCAAAAACAGCCTTGGAAGCCGCCCCCCAGAACATTGAGAACCTGATCTGGTTTGCCCAATTCAATTCCCGCAACAACCAGTACGAAGAAGCCCTGCAAGCCTTGCGCCGGGCGCGGGAATATGCGCCTGAACGCTTAGATATTCATTTCCTTTATGCGAAAACCCTCAACCAAAATGGTGCGGTCGAGGAATCGGTTGACCACCTGGATGATCTCATTTCCCATGATGAAGTTACGCCAACCTTATTACACCCATCGGCCTATCTGTACATCCAATCGCAAGACCTGGATCGGGCTTTGATCGCTCTGGAGAAAGCGCTTGGCATGAGCAAAGGTTCTCCCACGACACTTTTACTGATGGATCTGGCGGTCCTGTATATGCATATGGACCAAAAGAAAAAAGCCCTCGAGATCCTTGATCTGCCGGCGAACAGGCTTGAGACATCCCCAGCTTTGGCCATGTTAAGATCCGATCTGCTCAGCCAAATTGGCCAATATAAACCCGCTCTTCAAATTCTTGATCACCTAAATGCTCACCAGCAAGAAGCGCATCAGGAATGGGTTCCTGATGGCGAGCAATTCAGACATTCACCGCTGCTAATTCAGTATGATTTTTCCTACACCGGATATCTATTCCGTCGCGGCCAACTGACTCGAGCGATCGGGAAACCTCAAGTCGCCCGGTCAGTTTTAGAACAAGCATCTCGATTAGCTCCAGATGATCACAAAATCCAGAATGCCCTCGTGGGCGCCTGCATCGCTGCCTTGGATCGTGAAAAAGCGCTGGAAACCAGTGAAATTTTTAATCCCTTAGGGGTCAATCCAAAAAATTTCGATCTCGATCAGTTGGACTTGATTTGCGCAAGAGCAGAAATTTTCCTGGATCAGAAGCAAAGAGGCCCGGCAGAAAAAATACTCACGGATCCCACGCTTCTTCAACAAAAATATCCGCGACTGTCCGCCCTTAAAAGCCGTCACGCTGCAATGGAGGGGAGTCTCCCCGAAGCCAGGAAATACGCAGCCCAGGCGATCGAGAATTATCAAGCCAACATTAGGGAAATGAACCCCGCTAGCCCTTCGGAATGCTTCAGAATACAGGCCAATCTCCAGGGCATTGCCGATGCCCACCAGGAAATTGAAAACGTCTCTGCTGCTCACCATTATCAAAAACTCACTTGGGAAATATTGAATAATCAAGCTGATCACAATTTGCGCTATCTTGGCTTAATTGTCCAAAGCGCTGAAAAACAACGGATCGCTCAGGCCATAAAATTGAGCCTGCACGCCCCAGGGCCTGAGTTCCTAGAGGATCGTTACTACCAACTTGGGAAAGAACTGATTGAGTCGCTTAATGATTTCCTTTCCGCTGAAAAGATCCAATGCCTGCAAGCCCGCTTAACCTCTGCGTTTTCAGGCACTTGGCCTTCCTTCCTGACTGGCGAGCATTGCTTGGACACCCCTCAAGTTGGGGCGAGTTTTATCCTCGGTTGCGGCGACGAATCACAAGTACAGAAAATCGTTCATGCTTTTCCAAATGAGCTTGCTGTTTTGCAGGCCGCTGCAGTTTTCTCGATAAAGACAGGCCGGGGAGATGGAAACGCCATGGTTGATAAAGTCCTGGAGATCGACACAGCCAACCCAATCAACCATGCGCTGAAAGGTTGGTTGAACATCCAGGAGCCAGATTTGGCGGTCCATTCCTTTGAAACGGCTTTGCAATTTTGGCCAGAAGAACCCGACTGGCATAAGATCCTGGCTGATCTTTACAGCGAACTGGGTGAAACAGAAACTGCAGCCAATCACATCTCTTTGGCCATAGAAAAAGACCCGGACAACAGCGCTTATTGGCAAACAGCAGCTGAGATTCACCTACAATTGAACCAGCTTGATCAGGCAAAATCTGATCTTGAAAAAAGCACTCAGCTCAAATCCCAGGATGCCTCCTCCTGGGTACGCATGGCCGATGTCAACCGCCGGTTGGGGAACGTCTCGGAGGCCGTGAAAAATATTCGCACCGCTGCCTCCCTGGAGCCAAAAGACAGCGCCATTGCAATTCAAGAACTTGAATTTTTGCTAAATCAAGGGCATTATCAAGAAGCAGCAGAAAAAGCTGCTATGAAAATACAACAGAACGGTGACCATCCTAAGTTCAGAATCCTCCTGGCCCGTTCCAGATCAAAAATGGGGGATTTTGAGCGGGCGTTAGAAGCTTTATCGGCGGATAGGGAGAGCTCCACATCAGATCCTGAAATTGCCTTAGAAGCTCTGAAAATTAAACAGGGGCGGGATGGGGTGGAGAAAACACTGCCCGAGTTAATTCGTCTGGCAGGAAAGCAACCCAACCATCCCGAGACCTTAAAAACGCTGACCGATTGGCTGATTCAAACCAATCGCTTGGCAGAGGCCCAAGAAACAGCGCAAACCATCCTGAGAATCCTCCCTGAATCAGCTGAAGTGAGCCTCATGTTGGGGCGTTTGCAAAGATTGAACGGCCAGCTTGACCAAGCGATCGCACATCTCTCTGACGCCATCGCCCATGATCCGGAATTGGTTGATGCTTATATTGAGCTTGGAAAGTCTTATCAAGATCGAAATGATCTTGAAGAGGCGATCAAAATATTTCAAATGGCAACGAAGGTAGATGCCTCAGATCCCCGTCCCTATTACCACGCGGGCTTGGCGCTAAAAGCTCGCAAGGACTACTCAGGCGCTGAGGTGATGCTGAAACAGGCAAAAAAATATTCGCCCACAGATGCAAACATCATCCGCCAATTAGGAGTGATCTCAGCACTGAATCTAATCAATAATCTCAGAGAGGCGAGATAACCATGACAACCCCGAAAAATCCCCTGGATTACCTGCACAGTCTGAGCCGCTATCGTTTCTTGACATTATTAAATGCAGCCAGTGAATGTGAAGAGCAGTTATTCATTAAGCAAGCGGCCATGTTGTGGCTGGTTAATTATCCCGGCGATCTCTATGTCCAATACCTTCAGGCAAATGCGCTCGCCAAACTCGGTAACCTGGAACAGGCAGGGAAAAATCTTGTCGCCATCACGGAAACAGATCCAGAGTTTATTGAACCCTATGAAACTCTGGCTGCAATAACCTTGGAACCGGAAGCGCAAACAAAATTCCAGAACATCGGCTGTTACTTGTCCCAGGAACAATCCAATCCATCGAAACGTCCAGCCTGGCTTGAACCCTTATGGAGAGCAAGAGCTACGTATGCCCAAAAGAAGTATGACGAAGCAATATTGCTGGTTCACGAATCGATGGTGGGGGAACCAACTTCCCCACTGCCCGCCGTCCTTCATCTCAAAATTGCTTATAAACTTGAAAATCAGGAAATGCTAAGCAATCTGAGCGGAATTTACCTTGACCGCTGGCCAGACTGCCTGCAGATCAATGTCCTCAAAGCGCTCAGTGAGATGTCTCAAGGACACGAAACACAGGCTGTGGATCGGTTACACTGGATCGCGGCCCATGACAGCACTGGACAGGTCATCCAGCGGCTGATGGGTGATAACCACCGGTTCAATGATCTATGGCCAGATCATATGGAGATCTTCTTTGATCTACCCATCCCAAGTTCGGTCAGCGGCAATTTAGGCTGGAACCAGCTTCAATCCGGCGACCAAGAGGCCCCTGAGATCAAACAAAAGAACCAACCCTCTGGTTTGCAAGTCGAGAGAGACCGAAACTCCCAACATCATCCACCCACCAGATTCGAACCAGAAGGTGAAGAAATCAGCCCAAAGGTTGCTGCCCCTGCAGGAGGTGATCACACCCCATCAATGCAAAAAATGGATCACAAAGCCGAAAAACAGGCTTGGGCGACACAGGAAGATTTCACTGAGATCCAGAATGCCTTTGCAACGCTTGCTAAAAGATTCAAGAAACCCGATCTGAGCCGCTCGGAAAACCGCTACCCAGTTTATGTGGTTTTAACGTCAAAAAAACAGCTCGAAAGGGTTTATGGTCCCAATACCGCAGCGGTGATTGAAGGATTGCTTGGTGAACTTGTCAGCCATATCCAGCGCCTGCCAGATTGGGGCGCGTGTCTATTCGCCCCAGACGATCCTGCTCTGATGGCTCAATATGGTCTCAAACCAAAACTCGCTTCAGATCCCTGGCAGATAAAACTATCGCTTGCAGATCTGGATGACGCCCTGGCAGATCAGGGTGAGATGATCGGCGCAGTATTGATTGTCGGCGGACCTGAAATTGTGCCCTTCCACCACCTCCCCAACCCAACCCACGACGACGATCTTGATGTGGCTTCCGACAATCCATACAGCACGGTGGATGATAATTACTTCATCCCCCAGTGGCCTGTAGGACGTCTGCCAGGCGAATCAGGGCCAGATGCTGGTTTGCTGCTGGCTCAAATTCGAGATCTGCTTTACCAGTATGAAAAACGCACTAAAGGGGCAAAATCAGGTTCGCTTAATGTGATGGCATTGATAACCTGGATCATCACCTTATTCAACAACCTGACCCATAGCAGGAATACCAAGAGCCTCGGGTACTCAGCCGAAATCTGGCAGGATGCGGCCAAAGGTGTTTATAAATCAATTGACTCTCCACGTGATCTGATCCTCTCGCCGCCCACCCATTCTGGGACCCTAATTCTTAACGGAAACCAGGGGCATCGCTTGGGATATTTCAACCTCCACGGCGTCAAAGATGGGCCCAACTGGTATGGTCAGAAAGACTTCACATCGGAAGCATCCGGACCCGACTACCCAATTGCCTTGAGCCCCACGATGTTCAATGAGCGCCAGGCCTCTCCTCAATTGCTGTTGAGCGAAGCCTGCTATGGCGCTAATGTGATCGGTAAACGCCACGAAGAAGCCCTTTCATTGAAATGCTTAGATACTGGGACCAAAACCTTCGTTGGATCAACCTGTATTGCCTACGGTTCCGTGACCCCTCCTTTAATTGCTGCTGATTATTTAGCAGAAGCTTTCTGGGACAAGATCAAAAGCGGCCAACCAGCTGGTTACGCTCTCATGCAGGCAAAACTCAAGCTGGCTGAAGAAATGACCCGCGTCCAGGGGTTCCTGGATGGCGAAGACCAAAAGACCATTCTCTCTTTCGTGCTCTACGGGGATCCATTGGCTGTTTATGACGGGATCAAAGCCCTGCCAAAACCAATGTTCAGGATAAAATCTCATCCTGCTGTTCGAACCATCAGCGACTCCGATCTGACACCCTCGCTTGACGGCCAGGAAATGCCCCGAAAAGTCGATCACCAAGTAAAAGAATTAACCGAAAAATATCTTCCTGGTTTACAGAACGCACAAATGCAGGTCAATAAATCGAGCCCATCCAGCTCGAAGAAACAAACGGATGCAGATGGTGACGGACGCTATGTTGTGACCCTTCAGAAATCCTTTGATGAAAACCAGCACACCACACATCACCACTATGCCAGGATGACCTTCGATAAACGCGGAAAACTGGTCAAGTTCACAACCTCCCGATAGTTCTGTGGCCACAAAAGTAACTCCTGAGTGTCTCTCAAGCGCCGCATGAACTGAGCTGCCCCCGACGGATGGGGGCAGCTTTGATTTGGTTCATAAAAGATCAAGGAACATCATAAAAAATCGGTGATTTTCCTCACCTTGACCCAAGCATAACATCGGTTACAATAGATTTGAACTGAATATAAACATCTTCGAGTCCCTACGCCTAAAGTGACGCCATGGGGTTTGGACCGATAGGGTAAGCGTGGAAACACCCTTGCCTCCCGGATTGGAAAGGAGATGTGTGAACCAGACCTGGTTATCACGACAACCTACGCCTTGGAAGATGCTCCTTTCCTCAAAAAGGAGCTTTTGTTTTGTCAACTGGAACCAAATCGACATCCCCCTTTTATTTTTCGACCCGTGATTTACTCATCATGGCCGTTTTATCTGCTTTAGGTGGGGTTGCCAGCACCTATATTAACACCTTGGGAGACGCGGTGCATGCCGCCCTGGGCATCCCTGGAGCTACCCAATGGGCTGCAGGTTTGCATGTCATATGGATTGTTTTATCCATGGGTATTTTAAGAAAAACTGGAACAGGCACCGTCACCGGGATTTTTAAAGGTGCACTCGAATTAATGAGCGGAAACAGCCACGGCGTGATCATTCTGCTGGTAAACCTGGTGGCTGGCCTGCTGGTTGATTTCGGATTCTTACTTTTCCAGAAAAAGCAAACCCTCTGGCCGTATCTCGTGGCTGGCGGTCTGGCAACCGGATCCAACGTGCTGGTCTTCCAAATATTCGCCACGATCCCAATGAACATCCTTGGTTTGAGTGCGATCATCATCCTGTTTTTTATCGCAGTTGCCTCTGGTTTGCTTTTTGCAGGTGTGCTGCCCTTTCTTCTCGTGAATACACTGGTAAAAGCCGGTGTGGTCAGAACATCCCAGCTTTCCTCACAACCGAAAAAATTGGGGTGGTGGATTTTGCTCGGTGTATTGATCCTGGCAGTTTTGCTGGCGGTTTTCTTACGAGCCAATTTGCGCGGGCCGCAGGCCATCCAGATTGACGGCGCTGTGGAGAACCCGATCACCTTTCCAAACGGCAGTCAAAATATTGATCTCATCACCCGCCAGATGGAATATCGGGGGGTGATGACAGAATATACGGGATATCCGCTAGCAGCGATCATTATGAACGCCAATCCCGACCCAGATGCAGACATGGTCTTGATTGAAGCTTCGGATGGCTATGCCTTCCTGATCAGCTTTGAAGAGCTGACCGCCAACAAAAACATCCTCTTGGTTCAGGGCGGCCAAGGCGAGAATGCAGCCTTTGATGTGGTCGGCCCGGAAAGCAGCAAAGCATGGGTGCGCAACGTCACCGAGATCAACGTGATCGCTGCTGAAGGTCTGAAAATTGAAGACCAGAAAGGTGAAATCCATGCCTTTGATCCCGATCAATGGGTCGCAGAAATGGACAGCACCCAGGTCAACCTGCCGGAGGGCGCCCAAAAACTGCAGGGGGTACCAGTTTGGAAAGTCCTCACTCAGCACACCAACGAACAAGCGCCGTCCAAGGTTATCTTTGCCTCCGGTCCAGAGGAGCTGACCCTCCCCTGGTCAGAGATCGTAGATAACGACGATTTGCGGATTTTTACTGTGATCCAGGATGACGGCATTGCCTTTGCATTGGCAATCATGTCAGGAGATGTCCAGATTTACCCGCTCATAAGGATTGAGGTTCGCTAACAAATGCCCTGGATTGAAGTCAAGGGATTCTCCTATACTTACCCCGGTGAAACCGCGCCGGCGTTAAATGCAGTTGACCTCTTCCTGGAAAAAGGTGACTTTGCAGTGCTCACCGGTGGATCCGGCAGCGGGAAATCCACCCTTGGCAAAGCTTTGGCCGGGTTTCTTTTTGATGATCCTGATCCAGAGTATTCTGGTCAGATCATCGTCAATGGATCTGATATGAGTAAGATCCCGCTCTTTCAGGCGAGCGAACGTGCAGCTTACGTCCAGCAAAATCCGGAGGACCAGTTTTGTACGCTGACGGTTGAGGACGAAATCGCCTTTGGTCTGGAAAATTACTGCCTGGATCCCATCACGATTCATCAGAGGATTGATTGGGCGCTGCAAATCGTCAAAGGCAAGGATCTAAAGAATCGAGGGATTCATTCACTTTCTGGTGGGGAAAAACAAAAAGTGGCCATTGCATCCCTGTTAGCGCTCAAACCGGATGTGCTGATCCTGGATGAACCAACCTCAAATTTGGATCCGATCTCAACACAAAATATTTTTGACTCACTGTTCCATCTGCGCCAGGTGGAGGCAATGACTGTCATCATCATCGAGCATAAGTTGGAACAACTGCTGAGTTTGGAACCAATAATATTTTCGCTGCATGAAGGGAAGCTCACTAACGGCTACCGAAAACCCCAATCACTATACAACAAACATCAACTTTCAATCCCGGCCAGTTTACTTTCCAAGGAAAACCAAGTTTTTCCAGAAAAAGAAATCCTTATCCAGATGAGGTCTGCCTCCGTTGAAATCCAGGGCGCAATAATTTTACATAAGCTCAACCTCTGCGTAAACCCAGGTGAGTTTATCGCAATAATGGGCGCCAATGGAAGCGGAAAATCGACTCTCTTGCACACCCTCATGGGTTTTCATAAGCTGACCCAAGGAACCTGCAGTTTATTTGGCAAAAGCTCAGAACACCTCAACACCTCTGATCTGGTCCCCAAAATCGGTTTTGTTTTTCAGAACCCGGATCACCAGCTTTTCACCCAATCGGTTTGGGATGAGGTCACCCTGACGGTAAAAAATACCGGTCAAATCAACGGGCTTGTTGAGGACAAGGCAAAGCTCTGGCTGGAGCAAATCGGCCTAAGCAACCGCCTGGCGGACCATCCTCAGAAATTAAGTTATGGTGAGAAAAGGCGTTTGAATTTAGCGGCTGTTCTTTTACATGCCCCAAAATTATTGCTGATCGATGAGTTGCTGATCGGTCAGGATCCAGCCAACGCCAACCTCTGGATGAAATTTTTGAAGGCAATTGTGAAGATGGGTTTTTCTGTGCTGTTGGTCATTCACCAACCCCGGCTAACCATCGAGTATTGTGATCGGCTGATTTTTCTGGAAGAAGGAAAGATCCTTATCGACGAGATAATCCCCGCAGCCTTTGACCAGCTATCAGAACTGGGCTATCAGGCATTTCTTCCCAACAACCTCAGTGAGCGTGTAGATGCATAAACTCGCTTATCATGCTGGCAACACAATCGTTCATCGGCTTTATCCGATCACAAAACTGGCCTGGCTGCTGGCCGTTTCTTTGCTGGTTTTTTTCCTGAGAAGAGGTGGTGTCCTGATCATCACTGCCGCGGTTTTCTTGCTTTTGTTGATCCTGATCAAGCCCGACATCTGGAAGGTGCGCGGCTTTCGGCTTGTATTACTGACCGGGAGCTTGCTTTTTATTTTGTATTTATTGCTAATTAAGGATGGACAAACACTTCTCTCTCCAAGATTTGATTTTCTACAAGTCACATCGAATGGCCTAGAAATGGGATTGCGTTACAGCGGCAGGTTTTTCACCGTTGTGTTTTTAAGCTACATTTTCATCTTGACCACAGACCCCTCTCACTTGGCCTACGCACTGATGCGGATGGGCATCCCTTACCGGTTTGGATTTATGTTGGTGACGGCGCTGAGGTTAGCGCCGATTTTAGAAGAAGAAGGCCGAACGATTTATCAGGCTCAATTGGCGAGGGGCATCCAATATAACCGGGCAGGCCCCAGAAAAATGCTGCTGCTGGCCCAGCAGTTCTTGACGCCTTTGTTGATCAGCTCCCTAAGGCGCGCGGACCACCTATTTTTCAGCATGGAAGGGCGCGGCTTTGGCAGGTTCCCTCAGCGCACATTTCACGAAAAATCGCAGCCAAAGAAAATCGATTTTCTTTGCTCAGTTGCTTTGATCGTGTTTTTTATCATCATCATCTATATGGATAGAGGAGATTGGATTTTATGATGAAATCTGAGAATAAAAGAACCCTGATTTTTATTTTGATCGCTTTGGCTTTGTTGGTGACCGTGATCGCCATCCTTTTGACCAGCAGACCAATGCCGATTGCATTGATCCAGGAGTATGAACTCAATCAACTCTGGCATGAGGGTGTCATGATGAACGAGTGCGCTGAATGCCACGACGGCACAGATTTCCACTCCTGCGAGACCTGCCATGACGACCATGGTGCTGTGGAATTGGCAGGGGTCCGGTTCTTTGAAGTGGTTGATTTGACTGGCGATGTACCTGATCCCACTTTCGTCCGGGTCAACGCGGTGCTGCCAGACCAGGATAATGCAGGTACCCACATCACCTTATTTGAGTTTCTCTCCCAGAACGGCGTTGAGGATTTTGTCTCCGTGACATTGATCACCAACGACGGCGGCCTCACCACGATTGAAAAGCCTTTTCTGGACGAAACCGCCATGCTTGTGCCTTATATCGACGGCGTCAGGTTCGTGACGGAGTCCGTGCATTCATCCACCTGGCTAAAAGGTATCAGCAGGATCATTGTCGTCGGCAAAGAAAAACCCCTGACGATCGACGGGCAGGAAACTTCCATTGGACGGCTGTTGATCGGTGAAACGGTCCGCATGACCGTGGAAGGCTCTGATGTAATGCTGACAGACGAAACCGGTGAAACCAGCCAGGCCCTGGTGGCGAACTGGGCTGAAGGCGCACGGCTCTTGCCCTTGCTTGAAAACCGCGCTGCATCCAAAATTATCGTCACTACTCGCTCGGGAGAGTCCTTAGAATTCACGTCTGAGGAAGTCCAGGAAGCCATTATTGCCATTGTTCGTGACAGTGTGACCCTGATCCTCCCAGACCGCGGGCGCAGCGCCTGGCCTGCTGACATCATCACTATCGATTCGAACTAAACCATGCAACACAATAAGACTCATGCCATTCTGATCGCAGTTATTTTTCTGATCACAGCCTGTGCGCCGGGTTGGGAAATTACCCTGCTCAGTTCAGAACAATCGCCGCAACCCATTTCTTTCGAAGATGTGACCTTTTATTTAGAAAAATCCTCGGAAGAGCTGAATTCAATACCCTTAGGCCAGATTCTATACGCCAAAGGCTTCACACTGATTGAAAGCATTGCATTTACGACGGCCGAGGGCGCTACCGAAATTTATGATTGGGATTCGATCGCGGCCGAAACGACCATCGGAAGTGATGGGACGGTCACGATTGCAGGCAAAGAGACCAGGCCGCATTCGATCCAGGTGCATCCAGCCCGACACTCTGCTGTTGAATATTCAATCATGGACATCGCGCCAACCATGGCCCATGCCCTTGGCCTCCCAAAATTACCCAACGCAGTCGGACGCAACCGATTGGAAGGAACGGTTGATTATGGCGTCATGATCCTCCTCGACGGCCTGCAGTACGAGAAATTGACTGACTTAATTGAGAGCGGAAACCTATCCTTTTTTCAAGAATACCAAGAGAACATAAAAATGGGGCTAACAGTCTATCCCTCGATCTCCACGTCTGCGTCTGCTGCGTTGTTGACATCTGCCCCTCCTCACCAGAACGGAGTCTTCGGATATGGCTACCGCACCACCGAAACAGTCACCCTGTTTGACCTGGCTGCCGAATCGGGTTTGTCCGTTAAAGCCGTTGAAGGCGACAGCTTGGCCTTTAATTTACGTAATGCAGAGACGATGCTGAGCGGCGACCGGGATGGAGATGGTTTTTCCGATGATAACGTATTCATCAACAGCCTGGATGTCATCCAATCCGGGATGCCAGAAATCCTTTATATCCATTTTCACAACATCGATGATCAGGGACACAACTTTGGCCCCGATTCTCTTGAATATACCGAAGCAATCATCCGTGTAGATGGTTATTTGGCTGAGGTTTTGGAAGCTCTGCCAGAAAACACCCTGATCGCCATTTTTGCAGATCATGGTATGCATGTCACCGAGGAAGGAGGAAACCACGGCACATTAACCGCTGAAGATTTAATTATTCCCATTTTGTTCATTGAGAAATAAGGAGGTTTTATGTTCAAAGTAAAAACACCGATTAATGTTAAGTCAAGCTGGCTGTTCATTCTAGCCCTGGCAATCTTTTTGACTGCCTGCGGCGGCGCTCCCAAGGTCGAATGGGATTTGACCGTCAGCGGAGATGTCGATTCGCCGACTTCTTTCAGTTATGCAGAATTAGCTGAAATGGAACAGGTGGATTTATCAGATGTTTTGATGGAAAAATCACGTGGTGAAGATGAAGTCAGGTCCTTCAGCGGCGTACCCATCGATAACCTGCTGAAATCAGTTGGCGCTCCAGAGAATTACAGCTCTGTCACCGCCATCGCGGCTGACGGCTATGCCATTGAAATCTCCAAAGATGAGATGGTTGGCGGCATCGTCGCCATGAAACAAAGTGGTGAGTGGATCACAAAAGTGGATCCTGACGCTGGTCCGATTCGACTTGTTTTCCCTGAAACGCCGGCCAATCGCTGGGTGTTCCAGGTTAATGAATTAGTTGTCAACCAATAACCATCATTAAAGAAAGTAGGTAAATCTTGAAGAAAACACGTTTGTTTGCAATTTTGTTGATTGGGTTGGCCCTGCTAACCGCCTGCGCCCCAGCCGCCCAGGAAGAAGCCCTGTTAACCGTTGGCGAGAAAGCATACACCCGGTCTGAGTTGGAAGGCTTGGGCACTCTGTCGGTTGACTACACAGATAAAGAGGGTGAAACGACTCCTTATGAAGGCGTCCTCCTGGCAACGGTTTTGGAAGATGCTGGGATTGCAGATTCTGGCAGCGCTGTCATCTTTACCGCAGCGGATGGCTACGAAGCCGAAATGCCCACGGATGAGGCCATGGCTTGCGATAACTGCATCGTTGCATTTGATGAAGCCAGCCTGCGGATGGTGATGCCGGAACAATCCGGGAAACTGCAGGTCAAAGATGTCGTTACAATCAGTGTAAATTAATCTATTTTCAATATAGGATGAGGCTGCCGCCGATGGCAGCCTTATCCAGAACTCATCCTTTATGCCTATCCTCACACCCGCCAAACGCTGGCAGCCGGCTTATTATCCACATAAAAAGCGCCGATTCTCTGAACGGCTGGAAGAATCACTGGAAAGATCTTTCAAAGGCGCCCTATGGGGCTGTCGAATGTGTGGAAACTGCCTGCTCCAGGAAACAGCTTTCATCTGTCCAATGGCCTGTCCAAAAGGATTGCGCAATGGCCCTTGCGGCGGTTCTACGCCAGACCACTGCTGCGTTGATGAATCCCGGCCATGCATCTGGTATCAGATCTACGCGCGTGCTGAAAAAATGGGGCGGATGGACAAGCTGCTTGAGGTCCTCCCACCGCTAGATTGGGATAAGACCGGAACATCTGCACTCAGAGATGTTGTAGTCAAAATCAATGAATCAGGGATTTCCAAGTCATTCAGAACCATTCTGAAAACAAAACCTGAAGTTCGTCAAGAGAAGTGGGACCGCTTCTTCATGGACATCCGCCAACCAGATTGGTGGGTGGGCGATGCCCTTCCCCACCCGGCGCCTGAACATGAACCCGTCTCCCACCTGGAAAGGACCCTTTCGCAGGATCAATTTGCCATCACCTGCGAAATTGTTCCACCCCTGTCTGGCAATTTCTCAAAACTTCAAATGGCTTTAGAAGCGCTGCGAGGGTCTGTGGATGCAGTCAATTTTACAGACAATGCCGCCGCCGTCCCCCGTCTGTCTCCAATTTCCTGTGCTGTGTATGCAGCCAGCCTTGGCATAGAACCCATTCTTCAAATGGCCTCCAGGGATCGCACCCGTCTCAGTTTCCAGTCAGATTTGTTAGGCGCCTCCGCTTCGGGGATACGAAACGTCCTGTTGATCTCGGGCGATCACCCTAATAAAGGCCGGCCACCCTTTAGCAGAATGGATATCTGGGATTATGACAGCATCCAGGCGGTGTGGATGGCCAGAAAATTGCGTGACGATGCAAATTACCTAGATGGCCGCAGGCTCTCTCATCCACCCAGACTATTCATCGGCGCAGCAGCTTCTCCCAACGCATCCAAGCCTGAATATCAAGCCATTCGAGCTGAAAAGAAGATCAACGCTGGAGCACAGTTCTTTCAAACCAATCTCATCTTCGACATTGACAGGTTTAGAAACTATCTGGATGCCCTTGACCAGCGGAACTTATTAGACCAGATTTTCATTATTGCCGGCGTGAGCCCCATCCAGAGTATTCGGGCGGCAAAATATATGAACAACTTGCCCGGGATTATTATCCCAGAAGAGGTCATGGATCGTTTGGTAAATGCGAAAGACCCCCAGCAGGAAGGCCACCAACTCTGTCTGGAGTTAGTGACCCAGCTCAAGTCCCTGCCTGGAATCCGTGGAATTCATTTCATGGCCATCCAGGATATTCTGCAGGTTAAAAGGTTAATTGCCGCGGCCAAATCAAGATGATGATCTGTCAAACCACATAAGAGTTTTTCAATCAGATCAGGATTCACTCATTATTCTCCCCCCAAACAGCCTGACCGGCTGCCAAACCTGCTCCACTGGTCTTGAGAGAACCTGCAGTTTCCTGACCATTTACAGTTTTCCGAATAACTGCGTTTGACATTTGGTTTAATAACCTGTATACTACTGCTTGATGAAACACACAATGCTTGCTGCCCTGGTCTACGCGTATTATTACGGCACCTTGTCCCAAGATGCCGTCGGCAGCGTTTAACGCCTTTAGCGATTTTCAAACCCAAACGTCAGGCCCTCGGCCTGGCGTTTTTTAGTTTAAGGAGACATAAATGAGAGGTATCCGCGGCGCAACCACCGTTGATCGGGATCACCCAGATGAGGTCATCACTGCGACTCGCGAAGTATTACGCTCAATCCAGGCTGCCAATGAGGGGTTGGCGCCCGAGTCGATTGCCAGCATTCTCTTCACCGTCACCAGCGATCTGACTTCAGCATTTCCGGCAAGGGCTGCCCGAGAACTGGGTTGGGATCAGGTCCCGCTCATGTGTGCGCTTGAAATCCCTGTTTCTGGGAGCCTGCCGCGATGCATTCGGGTTTTAATCCATTGGAACACAACGAAACCACAAACTGAAATCCACCATATTTATCTAAACGCGGCTCAGACACTGCGTCCGGACCTGAATGGAGCACCTATGGATAACAACCAGGAGAAAAACTCATGATGATCATCATGAAAGCCGGCACTGACCAGCGCAATGTCCAGCGGGTTGTCGCCCGTGTCACCGCCTTAGGCTTACAGGCTCACCTTTCAGAAGGTGATGAGAGAACTGTCATCGGTGCGATTGGTGATGGCCGCCCTGTTCAAAAAGATCTTTTCATGCACCTGCCTGGGGTTGATCGGGTCCTGCCCATTTCTCGCCCATTCAAGCTGGCCTCCAGGGAATTTTGCACACAAGACACCTGCCTTCCCCTGGACGGCGTGACCATTGGCGGGGATCACGGCCTGGTGATCATTGCTGGCCCCTGCGCAGTTGAGAGCCGGAGTCAGATCCTGGAAACAGCCCAGGCCGTTCGTGAAGCCGGAGCGCACGCTCTCAGGGGGGGGATCTTCAAACCCCGAACATCACCTTATTCCTTTCAAGGCGTCGGAGAACAAGGATTGATCTGGTTGGAGGAAGCCAGGGCGCTAACGGGGCTGCCCATTGTTTCTGAAGTGATGGACGTTAACGAAGTGGAGATCCTCAAACCCCTGGCGGATGTGCTCCAAATCGGGGCGCGCAACATGCAAAACTTCTCCTTGCTCCATGCTGCTGGAAAATCCCAGCACCCGATCCTCTTAAAGCGCGGGCTGAGCGCCACGGTTGAAGA
This sequence comes from uncultured Candidatus Brevefilum sp., assembly GCA_964558525.1. Lineage (GTDB taxonomy): Bacteria > Chloroflexota > Anaerolineae > Anaerolineales > Anaerolineaceae > Brevifilum. The sequence goes on along the minus strand of CAZLEK010000008.1, from coordinate 6,665 downwards.
CCTGCTCATGGCGGCTGAGTACATCCTCTCGCACGGCAACCGCCAGGTGATCCTGTGCGAACGCGGCATCCGCACCTTTGAAACCGCCACCAGGAATACCGTCGATATCAACGCCATCCCCGTGCTGAAATCTCAGACCCACCTGCCGGTGATCCTGGACCCCTCTCATGGTACAGGACATTGGGAATACGTCCTCCCGGTCGCTCTGGCCGGTATCGCCGCAGGCGCGGATGGGTTGATCATTGAGGTCCATCCGAACCCAGAAGAAGCGCTGTCGGACGGCGGGCAATCCTTGAAGCCTGAGAGATTTGCGGATCTGGTTAATAAAGTGCAGGCGATCGCCCAGGCAATGGACAAAGACCTGGCTAAACGTAAAACCCAGGAGTCCGCATGAAAATGCAGCCATTAACTGACTGCCAGGTGGGCATCATCGGTCTGGGCCTCATGGGCGGTTCTTTAGCGCTCGCATTGCGGGGAAAGGTGCAGCGCCTGATTGGGGTGGAAAAAGACCCGCGGACACTTTCCTCTGCCCTAGGCCATAACGTTGTAGACGAAGGACAGACAGCGCTGACGCCTGTCCTGAAGTCTGTCGATCTCTTGATCCTGGCCCTGCCAGTCAAAGCCATTATTGAAACGATCTCTCTTTTGCCTTCCGTGATTTCAGAGAATACGCTGGTTATCGATCTGGGATCCACCAAGCGGGAAATCATGCAATCATACGCGTTTCTACCAGGTTCGTTTAAGGCCTTGGGGGGGCATCCCATGTGCGGAAAGGAATCTGGCGGACTTGCCAACGCTGAAGCTTCCCTTTACCAGGGGGCGACCTTCGCATTGGTAAAAACAAGCGCCGCGGCGCCAGCCAGTCAGATAATGGCTGAGACCTTGGTCCACACCCTGGGCGCACAGCCATTATGGATCAGTGCAGAGGAACACGATGCAATCGTTGCTGGCATCAGCCACCTGCCCTATTTGCTGAGTTGTGGCCTGGTTCAATCCACCCCTTTATCGTATGCAAAGCTAATCGGCCCTGGTTATCGCAGCGTCTCCCGCCTGGCAGCGACGCCGGCGGAGATGATGTCCGATATTCTCGAAACCAACCAGGACCAAATCCTGGTCCAGCTGAATGCCTTCATCAAGTTAGCACAGGAACTACACAGCCTGGTTAAGCTAGGCAAGTTCGATGACTTATATGCACTGCTTGGACAAATCAAAGAAAAGCACCACGTCCTTATGGATAAAAAAGAAAGGATCCAGCATGATGGACCTGCAGGTCTCTAGCCCATCAGCACTCTCCGGCATCTTTTCTCCCCCTGGCGATAAATCAATCTCACATCGGGCGGTTTTACTAGGTGCATTGGCTGAAGGCCAAAGCGTCTTTGAGAATTTCCTGGAATCAGGGGTTACCCAAGTGATGATCCAGTGCCTCGAGACCATGGGTATCATCTTCCAACTGGAAGATGACCGGTTGACCGTCCACGGCCAGGGGATTACCCAGATCCGACCGCCAGGAAAACCGCTCAACTGCGGTCACTCCGGGACAACCCTGCGGTTGTTAACGGGCGCGTTGACAGCGGCCAATCTCCCCGTCACCCTCGACGGATCAGCCAGCCTTCGTCGGCGTCCCATGTCTCGGGTGGTCGCTCCCCTGCGCCTTATGGGGGCCAACATCCAGAGTCATCACGGCAAAGCGCCGATTGTCCTCCATCAGCGCAAGGCCTCCCGGCCCCTGAAAGGGATCACCTACCCCTGCCCCATCCCCAGTGCCCAGGTCAAATCGGCCATCCTTCTGGCTGGGCTGGCTGCTGAAACCCCTACGATCATCATTGAAAAGGGTCCATCTCGTGACCACACCGAAAACATGCTCAGGCTAATGGGTGCTGATCTCAAAACCAAGCAAACAAACAACTGCTTCAGCACTCAAATCACCCCCCAACCTGGTCAATCCTTGTCCCCAATCAGATTTCACATCCCAGGTGATATTTCCTCTGCGGCTTTCATCATCACAGCCGCGCTCCTTGTGCCCGGCTCCATCATCCGCCTTCAAAATGTCGGCCTTAACTGGACCCGTACAGGTTTTTTGGAAGCGCTCATCCAAATGGGCGCGGATGTCATTCTTCATCCCTCAGATAAACGTACATTGGAGAAGAGTGGTGACATTGAAATTCATTATGATCATTTACGTAACATCACTGTGGAAGGTGATTTAGTGATCCGCATGATTGACGAATTCCCTGCGTTTGCCCTCCTGGCTGCCTTTTCAGAGGGAACTTGCCTTGTTAAAAATGCCCGCGAGCTGCGCCATAAGGAAAGCGACCGCATCCGGGGGATCTGCCAGGGGCTCTCTAAACTTGGTATACAGATAGAGGAACGCCAGGATGGGTTCCGGATCATGGGTAAGCCCGATGACCTTCCCGGGGAAGTGGTTTTACATCCTGGTCATGATCACCGCATGGCCATGACCTTTGTGCTGGCTGGGTTGCGCACCCGGAAACCCATCCTGGTTAAAAATGCAGAAATCATTTCACAATCCTTTCCAGGCTTTATCGGCGCGTTAGAAGCCCTGGGTGCGAATTCGCTTAAGGTCTTCCATGACTAACCCAAAATGGACCTTTGGCTTGATCGGCCATCCTGTCGAGCACAGCTTCTCACCGTATTTGCACGCGACCGCGCTTGAGGCATGCGCGTTCGTTGGGGAATACCAGCTATTCCCCGCGCCAGATGAGCAGAGCCTTCAAACCCAGCTGAATCAAATGCGTGAAGGACGCATCCATGGCCTAAATATCACCATCCCGTGGAAGGAATCAATCCTTAATTATCTGGATCAGGTTAGCGATACAGTAAAAGAGGTTGGCGCGGTTAACACAGTTTACTCAAGGGAAGGACAATTGATCGGAGAAAACACAGATGTCCCTGGTTTCAAGGAGGATATTCTCACTTTTCTAAGCAGCCATCCAGCCAGCCAAACAAAACAAGCTTTAGTTTTAGGCGCCGGTGGAGCAGCTCGCGCGGCTGCTTTCGCCCTCTGTCAGCTGGGTTGGAGGGTGACCATCGCTGCCCGGCGCATCTCTCAGGCCCAAAAAATCCAGGTAGATTTCAAAGCGCTCAAACAGCCCTTGCAAGCGATTGAACTTTCGGCTTCTAGCCTGGCCGTTCAATTACCCAACCTGCTCGTCAATGCCACCCCCGTCGGCATGGCGCCGATCTGTGACGAGTCCCCCTGGCCTGAAGGCCTGCCGCTACCCCGGAACGCCATGGTTTACGATTTGATCTATAACCCGCCCATGACCCCGTTGCTATCCACTGCTCACGTCCTGGGACTCCCAACAAAGAACGGGGCTGGGATGCTGGTCTCTCAGGCAGCGGCGTCATTCACGCTCTGGACGGGCCGCATGCCGCCCAAAGACAAATTAGTCTCCGCAATGAGTGATGCGCTTAAGGAGTACCAAAGGAGAAAAAAATGACAACCCTGAGATTTCTAACCGCCGGCGAATCCCACGGCCCGGCCTTACTGTCCATTCTGGAAGGGATGCCTGCCGGTTTATCCTTGACGGCTGAGGATATCGACAAAGAATTATCACGAAGACAACTGGGCCGGGGCTCTGGCGAACGCATGTCGATCGAACAAGACCGCTGTGAACTCTTGTGCGGCGTCATGGCAGACAAAACCACCGGCGCGCCGATCGGGATCAAAATAGCCAACCAGGATCATATCCATTGGAAAGCTAAAAAAGTCCCCGCCCGGACAACCCCTCGCCCAGGGCATGTTGACCTGGTAGGAGTCCATAAATATGGTTATGATGATCTCCGCCCGGGGTTGGAACGGGCTTCTGCGCGTGAGACAGCTGCCCGGGTAGCCGTAGGGGCCGTTTGCAAGCTCTTCTTAGGTCAATTCAATATGGTGATTGGGGGGTTTGTGCAATCAATCGGCGCTGTTGAAGCAAACCTGACAGGCCTCTCTCCTGAAATGTGTATTGCTCGGGCTGAAGGCAATGATGTCCGCTGTCCGGACCCGGCTGCTGCTGAGCGCATGCAGACAGCCATTGACCAAACGGCTGCCGAAGGTGAAACCCTGGGAGGGGTCATTGAGGTGGTTGGCCTGAACCTGCCCCCCGGACTGGGATCTCATGTGCATTGGGATCGCAAGCTGGATGGCAGGCTGGCTGGGGCGGTGATGAGCATCCCAGCGATTAAGGGCGTTGAAATCGGCCCGAGCTTTAATAATGCAGCCCGGCCAGGAACTGCTGTCCAGGATCCAATCATAAGAAAAGGCGCCGATATCTCCAGGAATCAAAACAGAGCTGGGGGTATTGAAGCCGGCATATCAAACGGCCAGCCCATTCTACTGCGTGCTGCAATGAAACCCATTCCAACCACACACAAAACCCAAACCAGCGTCAACCTCACCAGTGGTGAGGCTGAGGCAATAACTTACGAACGCTCGGATATCTGCCCGGTGCCGCGTGCTGTGGTGATCGTCGAAGCCGTGGTGGCCTTTGTCCTCGCTCAGGCTTTGCTGGAAAAAACCGGCGGCGATTCCCTGGCTGAAATTGCGGAACGTCTTAAGGATTTTTCAGATCTCACTGTGGATGGCTTCACCCTCTCCCAAGAGGGAAAGGTTTGGTGGCGATGAGATTGGGTCCAATTTTTCTCTACGGACCTCCGGGCGCCGGCAAGACCACCCTCGGGCAAGCCTTGGCGGAGCAGCTTCAACGCCCCTTCTTGGACCTGGACCAGGAAATTACCAGACGGGTTGGCAAGTCCATCCCCCGGATCTTTGCCGAAGAAGGAGAAACTCACTTCCGCGCCATTGAAAAAGAAATCCTGTCTGGAACCCTCCAGCACAAACAGAGCATTGTGGCGCTGGGAGGCGGCAGTTTGCTGGATAGTGCAAATCGCGCCCTTGTTTCCAGACGCGGGCAGGTGGTCTGTTTGATCGCCTCCGTTGACACGCTTGCAGGGCGGATCGCCCAGGGCCAAACCGGCCGGCCCCTGTTGGGTGATCAACCGCTGAAGAATCTTGTGCAGTTGGTCAAGGAACGCAACTCTCATTACCTTTCATTCGACTGCAGGGTCGATGTCGACGCCAAAACCCCACAGGACCTGATCTGGGAACTGCAAAGCCGGATTGGCCGCTTTGTTATTTCCGGGATGGGCCGGGATTATCAGGTTTGGATTGAACCAGGCGGCCTGGACCACATCAGTTGCCCGCCAGGCGCCCCGGAACTGGATCCCCCGTTTTTCCTCGTGATGGATGCAAATGTCGCCCATCACCACCCACAGGCCCTCCGAAAATTGCAGCAGAATTTCGATGCGCAGACGAAAACTTTTATTACTCCGGCCGGAGAAATGACGAAGAACCTGCAAACCGTGCAAAAAATCTGGAACGCCATGCTCGCAGCCAGGTTGGACCGCGGCGGGACGGTGTTTGCCGTGGGCGGCGGCGTCACCGGGGATTTGGCTGGCTTTGCAGCAGCAACATATATGCGCGGCGTCGCCTGGGTGAACCTGCCAACCAGCCTGCTTGCCATGGTGGATGCCAGTCTGGGCGGGAAAACAGGGGTGGATTTGCAGCAGGGCAAGAACCTCATCGGCGCTTTTCATGCGCCAAAATGGGTCCTGACGGATCCGCATTTTCTGAACACTTTGCCCGAGGACGAATTTCGCAACGGCATGGCTGAGGTGATCAAACACGCTCTGATTGGCGATCCTTTCTTGTTAGAACAGGTTAAAAATGGAAATAATGATATCAACGGGGATTTATTCGAATTGATCTCCCGAGCGGTGGCGGTCAAAGCCCGGATTATCGTTAGTGACCCGTACGAACAAGGGCAGAGGGAATCATTAAACTTTGGTCATACAGTCGGCCATGCAGTTGAAAAATTATCCGGCTATCATATCCGCCATGGGGAGGCAGTTTCAATCGGTATGGTCCAGGAAACCTGGCTGGCTGAGCAAATCGGACTGGCCCGAAAGGGGCTGGCTGATGAGATTGCTCAGATTTTGGCTCAATATGACCTTCCGGTCGATCTACCCCCAGGGATCGCCCCCAGGAATTTAGCCACGGCAATGCAGCAAGACAAAAAGAAACGCAACCAAAACATTCATTTCGCCTTACCTGAGGAGGTTGGACGGATTCGGATTAAGGTCAAACTTCAAAATGATGAAGAAACCCTAACAAAAATATGGGAGGGTAGATGAAACACATCCTTGTTTTGCATGGACCAAACTTAAATTTATTAGGAGAACGCGAGCCCGATGTTTACGGGGCAGACAGCCTGGTTTGGATTGATACACAATTGAAGCGCGCTGCGAAAACCCTGGGGATGACCATCACCACTGCACAATCCAATCATGAAGGTGAATTGATCGATCAACTGCAGAAAGCCAGGAAATCTTTCGACGGCGTGGTTTTCAATCCCGGCGGCTACACTCATACCTCGGTGGCCCTCAGAGATGCCATTGCCGCGATCCAGATCCCCGTGGTAGAGGTTCACCTCTCCAACACCGCAGCCAGGGAGTCCTTCCGGCACGGATCGCTGATCGCACCAGTTTGCCTGGGAACCATCCAGGGCTTCGGATGGCAGTCTTATCTGCTGGGGCTCCACGCCCTCGTAAACAAATTCACGCTGAATGAACCCGATAGATAATTCGCCTGTCTCTAAACA
>CAZLEK010000007.1:43768-55022 GCA_964558525.1 uncultured Candidatus Brevefilum sp. | reverse complement strand
GCACGATGAGGACACGAAGTACACACGATACCCCAAGGGCACGATGAGGACACAAGGAAAAAGAGTTTTCTGCTAAAAATAATCGTCATCTTCACTATGCCGGCTAATTTGTTTCCTGCGCAGGTTCCTTTTTCATAAACCTCAGGCTCAGTGAATGGCATTTGAGCGCATCCGCAATATTACAATAGGATATTTTTTTACTCTTTACCAAATTATTTATCAGGCTGAGCAGTTACGTTACTAACTGCCAGCATAAACCCAACTTTGGGCGCAATAAATTGGCGCCTTGCGGCTTTTGTGCCCCATTATTATATGCTGAAACAAAGGTCCCGTGAGGTTTCTCACGGCGCCGGACAGGTTGGGATCCTTTCAGGGTTGTCTTCGGCATTTAATGAAAGGTCAAAATACGGGGACGGATCCAAAGTGTTTCGAATGTCAAGTTCATTCAAATATGCACCGGCGCCATCATCTTTAACAATTGAAAAATGTAAATGGACGCCGGTTGGTTCGCCCGGGGTGCCCGAATAATTCCCCTGGGTCCCGAGACGCGTGCCGGCGGTAATAAACATTTCTGTTGTACCGGGCGGAAAGGCAGCATCGATCAGGGAATCTCCCGCTGGATCAGCCATATGGGTGTAATACAGCCAAATCTGCTCGCCTGGTCTTAATGGGTCTGAAGGCACCCGCACGATCACAGACGCCTTCCAGTCCAAATTGCGGGTCAGGTACCCGTCATAGGCGGCAAAAACGGGGGACTCACCAACCCCCGTACCGGGGAAAATATCAATTCCCTGGTGACGATGACCTGGACGAAAAGAATCACCCCAGATAAACCCGATCATCCCTGAGCTCGGGAAATAAAAAGGCGCCTCGCCGCAGCGGCTCAAGGCCGGGATGATCCATTCCGGATGGTCCCCCGGGTTTCTGATAAAACTGATAACTTTGCGTGTTCGCCCACTGGGGGTGAAGTATTTTTCAATAATCAAATACCCCACCATTAAAACTACAAGGACACAAACCAGTAAAACAATCCAAACATTTTTTTTCATGATTAACGCCGATACCGTTCTGGTAGCTTTCGGCGCTTATTGTATCAGACCTGGTGTGATAATGCCATGGGCAAAGATTCTTACATTTCTCAAATTTTTTACCGACACCTTGTTAACAAATCCTGGCTATGATTTTATTAAAAGTTTTATCATCCAACCAGAACTTTCGGAGGAAAAATGACCCTGTATATCAATCCAATTCGTAGAGCTGCCCGACGCCGCACCCTTGACGAAATCATGCGTGATTGGGATGAGGACTACGGCGGTGAGCTGACCTTCCCCATTGATGTAAAAGCCGACAGCGACTCCTTCACAATCAAAGCCTTGCTGCCTGGTGCACGTCCTGAAGATGTTGACATTCAAATTGTCAATGAGGTTGTCACCATTTCCGGTGAACTGCGATCGGACCGAGAAGAAGGCGCTGCTTACCTGCTGGCTGAACGCCCGGATGGCAAATTCCATCGCGTGATTTCGCTCCCCACCCCACTGGATGCAAACAAAGTTCAGGCCGATCTTGAAAACGGCATCCTGACCCTGCAGATCCCCAAGGCTGAAGAAGCTAAACCGCGCACGATCAAGATCAATCAAAAATAAACGCACTTGCAGCTGCCACCAGACCGCCTCAAATAATCGAGGCGGTTTTTGATTCCGAACTCAACGATCGAATTTTCCTCCTAGGATGTTTCAGTTCACAGGGCGATCGCAAAGTAAGAGGTATGGAAAAAATTGGCTCCCCGCAACGAGGACGTTGCGGGGAAATGCGTAAGGAAAGCGGAAATATTATTTCAATCGAGAAATTTGCATTTAAAGCTGGCGTTTTTTCGCCGACGAGGACGTCGGCGAGAGCGGAAAGTTGGGATGAGAGTCCATCGAGCATCCTTCGGATAAATAGATTTTCAAGCATAACTTTTCTTGGGGATCTTGCGATTGCCCTGTTTCAGTTCACCAGAATTGAAGACCGCCGTTGACTATCGTATAATTTAGTTAACCTCTCTGGGGTCGATAAAAATTGGAACGAAAGTTGCACGAAAATAACCAGTTGACCGCCATGCTCGCCTTGATCTTTCTATTCTTGGCGCAGATCCATTCAGGCGTGAAATGAAAAACAAATGTAAATTAGATGATATTGACCCAAAAGGACTTTCATCACGAGGTGAAAAAATGAAAAAAATCTCTCTAGCATTAATTCTGGTAACCCTGCTGACCCTACTGACCTCCAGCGCCACGGCTTCAGCAGAAGACGATGTGCCTATGATCTCCATTCAGGGCGTGACAAAAAATGAAAAAGTTACCATTGAAACCCAAGCTTTTCCTGCAAATCGGGATTTCGTGGCCCGAATGGGCCTTTTGGGCACCAAGGGTGTGGATGGGATCCAGGTCGGCAGCGTCAATTCTGGCGCTGGCGGCAGCCTGAAATTCACATTTACCATCCCGGAATCGCTCCACGATGAAAGCGCGATCGCCATCCGGTTGGAATCCACCACCGGTAATTATTTTGCCTACAACTGGTTCTCAAATACCACCTTTGGCGTCCATCCTGACGGCACACCTGCCGAGGATTCTCCCACTGAGGCCGAGATCATCGTGGCATCCGTCAAAGAAGATACATTGGTGGTCGTCAAAGGCCTCAACTTCCCAAGCGATGAGAGCTTTGATGTGCTGATCGGTGAACAGGGCACAAAAGGCATTGGCGGAGAACAGGTCGGCGTCCTTGATTTGGATGGGGAGTCAACCTTCATCCAGAGCTTTAACCTCCCCAACAGCCTGCAGGGCGAAGCGACGCTCGATATCCGCTTTGAATCTACTTCGGGCGACCTGTCTCTGTTTACCACTTTTGAAAACAAGACCGGCGCCACCGGCGGGACAAGCGACGATTTCAACGACGGCGGTACTTCGGATATCCCCACCATCGCGATTTTGTCTGTGGAAGAAGACCAAAGCGTGACCCTGAAAACGCATAACTTCCCATCAGGCCGAGATTTCCAGGTCCTCATGGGAGAAATGGGCACCCGCGGGATTGACGGCATTCAGGTGACAACGTTTAATTCCGGGGCTGGCGGCAGCCTGACCAAGACATTTGAGATCCCGGAGGCCCTCGAAGGAGAAAGCCAAATCGCCATTCGACTGCAAACGCCGGACAGCGTATTCTTCGCCTACAACTGGTTCTACAACGGCACGGCAGACGCCGGGGAGAACGGCGCCGCCACACCGGGCTACACCGGCATCCCGACCTTCTCCATCACCGCAGTGGATCAAGGCGATACCGTCACGATTAACACCCATAACTTCCCGGCCAACATCGATTTCAAGGTCTTGATGGGCAAGATGGGCACCCAGGGCGTGGGCGGCACCGTTGTCACACAGATCAACAGCGGCGCCGGCGGGGCCTTCTCGAAGACATTCGACATCCCTGCTTCTCTGGCCAGCGAAGAACGCATTGCCATCCGGCTGGAAGCCCTATCTGGCGGCTTTTTTGCTTACAACTGGTTTTTCAATGCGGACTACCCATGATGCAGGTGATCAACCAAACACTGGCGCCTGCAGAGTAACTGGCGGCGATTTTCGGACCCAAACCTCTGGTCGGCATTCTTTTAATGTGGTAAGATGCTCCCGAGGAAAAACTTATGAACAACAAGATCACAATCATCGAAGGTCCGACTCCCAATTTTGATTCCGTCGAAGCAGACTTCCTGATGGGCGTCAACGGATGGACGGCAGGCTTGAGCGAAGGCCCATACCTCTACGACACCTACCGTACGACCCTGCGTACTTTCGACGGCGCGGCCCTGGTCGACCGCTGCCACAATGCTTGGGCCTGTAAAGCCACCATGTATCTGGAATACCGTGATCCGATTGGGATGAAAAAAGAAGTCCCAATCGTCGCCGCACAGGCCATCGACTCGGAAAAAGGCGATATGCTCGTTTTATGGGTCAGGAAAGATCCGGAAGAGGACGAAGAAGAAGATTTCAACCTCGACTTTGATGATACTGACTCGGAATGGTAACCCCATCCCCCAAAATTTAAATCTCAAAGCGCCCTTCGGCATGAAAGGCGCTTTTTTTATTGATACTCCAGGAGGGACTCGAACCCCCAACCTAGGCGTTAGGAGTGCCTTGCTCTATCCAGTTGAGCTACTGGAGCAGGTTTATCCTAGCGGATTATAACATCAAACTATCCTGGCGGTAAGACAGTCCAGGGGTTCAAGAAGCCGCCCAGATAACGGACTTCAAAATGCAGGTGGGGACCGGTAGAGTTGCCGGTCGAGCCGGCATATCCGATGACCTGTCCCTGTCCAACATTGACGCCGCAGCTGACATTGAACGAATTCAGGTGGGCGTACAAGGTGTGGTGTCCGTTGAGATGATCGATCATGACTACATTGCCGTAACCATTGCTGTCCCACCCAGCAAAGACCACCACGCCCGAATCGGCGGCATAAATTGGCGCGCCTGTGCCCGCAGCGATATCGATGGCCAGGTGTCCCGACCAGAAGTCATTGCCTGAAAGGTAATGGTTGTTCGCTGGCCACATAAAAAACCCACTGCCGCCAATCCCGCCGGAGACCTGGCAGCCCCCCGGAAGATTTTCGTTGGTGCCTGACCGTCCAACCGCGTAGGTTGGCACAACCCACTGCTGGAATTCACGCTGTCCGCCGGGGATCATCACCATCGCGCCAGGTTCGAGCTCAGGGTTGGTGATGTCCAGTCGGTTGCCCGACCAATTCAAAATATCCTCTTGTGAGGCCCTGAAATCCCTGGCAACTGTTTCCAAAGTGTCGTCCTCCTGCCATTCGTACAGGATCCCATCTGTGGGGGGGATCAGCAGAACCTGACCGGGGGACAAAGAGTGTGGATCATCTTTAAGCACATCGTAATTTGACCAGAGCAACGTTTCAGGGTCGATGTTATATTTCTTGGCGATACTGAAAACTGCATCCCCGGTCTCAACTTCATATTGAACGGGGTTGCTGCGCGGTCTTGTAGGCGCAATTGTGCGAGTTTCAGGGTAACGCACCACAAAGGGCTCGGATTCCTGGGCTGTAAAATACGGCATATTGGCCAGCGCTTCCGTGGATGGGTCAGCCGCGGCGCCAAACGTCACAGATTGTGCTGCGCCATCGGCGGTTCTTCCTGCCAGCTCTCTCGCCAGGATTGGCTGCCAGTAGAGGATGGAGACCAGCAGGGCCACAAGGATGCCCGTGACGATCCACGAAACCCAAAACTGCCAGCTGCGATGTTCTTTTTCCTTGGCTTGCGTGTGTTCTTTTTCTGTCAAATTAATCACCTGGGGATAATTTTACCTACTGATTATTAAGCGTTTCTAAGAATTCCAAATTGGTTTTGGTGCGCGAAATTTGCTGTACCAGGGCTTCCATCGCCACTGCCGGATCCATCCCCGCGCCTTGCGGCGGGTTGCTGATCATCTGCAAATACATCCGCCGCATCAGCCAGGCTCGTTTCATGATATCCGGTCCGAGGAGCAGATCTTCACGCCGGGTTGAGGACCGCTCGATGTCAATGGCCGGGAAGGTGCGTCGTTCTTGCAAACGTCTCGACAGGTGCAGTTCCATGTTGCCGGTGCCCTTGAACTCCTCAAATACCACATCATCCAGCCGGGACCCCGTATCCACCAGGGCGGTTGCGATTATGGTCAGCGATCCTCCTTCTTCCAAGTTGCGGGCAGCGCCGAAAAAGTTCTTGGGGGGATACAGGGCAGAGGGATCCAGGCCGCCAGAGAGCGTTCGCCCAGAGGGGTTGACCACCAGGTTGTAGGCCCGGGCCAGACGGGTCAGCGAGTCCATTAATATCACCACATCAAGACCCGATTCCACCATGCGCTTCGAACGCTCCAGCGCGATCTCAGCCATACGGACATGGGCAGTGACCGGTTCATCAAAGGTCGAGGCCACCACTTCCGCATCCACAGAGCGGTCCATGTCGGTCACTTCTTCGGGGCGTTCACCGATCAGCGACATGATCTGACGCACTTCAGGGTGATTGACGGAAATGGCGTTGGCGATTTCTTTTAAGATCGTGGTCTTTCCAGCTTTGGGTGGGGACACAATCATCCCGCGCTGACCGCGCCCAATTGGGGCGATCAGGTTGATCACGCGGGTCGAGAGGACTTTGGGATCCGATTCCAGGTTGAACCGCTTATCGGGGAAGATGGGCGTAAGCTGACCGAAATGTGGACGGCGGCGCGCCTCATCGGGCGTCAGGCCGTTGACATACTCAACTTTCAGCAAACCGTAGTGACGCTCCGATTCCCTCGGCGGACGCACATGTCCGATCACCATGTCTCCAGAACGCAGCTCGTAACGGCGTAACTGTGCCTGGGAAACATAAACATCCTCAGGACCAACACGATAATTTTGCCTGAGGAAGCCAATCCCCTCGTTCATGATCTCCAAAACCCCGCCGCGGATTTCTAAGCCCTCGGATTCACCCATGGCACGGGCAATTCTGAGGATCAGGCCCTCCTTTTTTTGGCGCATGGGCCTGGGGATGTCCACTTCAGTGGCAATCGTACGCAGTTCGGGCAGTGTTTTTTTCTCTAGTTCAGTAAGTTCCATGTTTCTACTTTTCTCTTTTTTGGCTTAGGCTATGAAAAATGATGACAATAGACAACGTGACATGTTCTCCCTGATTGAAATTAAGGGAGCGCCTCCAGCATTCCAGGTGCAAAAGGGTAGGCCGTGTGGTTCAAAAATGATGCCTTGAAAGCCGCTCTTCCCGCGCGCTGATCCAGGTATGAATAAGTCCTCCAGGTATTTGCAGCTATTGTTCTGTTAAAGACATTCGGGAAACATGCTTTCGCGCAGCAGCCGGGACAGGATTATTGGATCATTCAAATCTGCTCAGCTTAATTTTATTTTTTCTGGATAGCTCAAATATTATAACCGAAATTAAATTCCCTCGCAAGATAACTTGTATGCTCAAAAGCGCAGCTTGCTTATATACCATCATACTCGAATTTACTGGGGGGTCAAGGCTTGATTTGGGGAATTGCAAAGTTAGAGGTATTGAAAAAATAGGCTCCCCGCAACGAGGACGTTGCGGGGAAATGGGTAAAGAAGGCGCAAATCTTTATTCAATAGAGAAATTTGTGTTTAAGGATGGCGTTTTTTCGCCGACGAGGACGTCGGCGAGCGCGGAGAGTTGGGATCCAATACCATCGATCACCCTTCGGATAAAAAGCATTTCAATCATAACATTTCGTGGGGATCTTGCGCTTAGCCTGGTTGAACAGTCCCTCCCCAGTCTTATAAAAAGCTCCCTATGCTATAATCGAATTCAAAGGAATCTTCCTTCCGATTGATCAGGAGCCAGCCATGGCGCGTCGAAAAACAAAAAAAACGACCAGAAAAAAAACCACCCGAGGTTCCGCCAAACCCAAAAACCGCAAGCCGCTGCTTGAGTCCATCTCGCCCCAACGCCGAACCGACCTGCTTGCGATCTTGCTGATCTTGCTGGGCGTGCTGACGCTGGTCAGCCTGATCACACAATCCAGCGGGAGCATCACGGCCTGGTGGGTCAACGCGCTGGGTTGGGTTTTTGGTTGGGGGACTTTTTTGCTTCCCATTCTTTGGATGGGTCTGGGGATTTGGATCCTGCTGCGAAGCTTTGAAAAAACCCCGAAGATGACTGCGGAACGGCTCATCGGCAGCCTGCTGTTGTTCTTGAATGTATTAACCTGGTTCCATTTCTTCATAAACGGTGGCCGCCCTGAGCCGCAAACCCTCAGGGGTGGCGGTTTCATCGGCAACCTGTTTGAGGACGCCCTGGTAGCCGGCCTGGGAAAACCTGGCGCAGCCATCGCACTGGTTGCCTGGCTGTTGATCAGCCTGGTCTTTTCCCTGGATCTGACAATGGTCAGCCTGCTGCGCTGGGTGAAGGAAGCTGCGGTGAAAACATTTAAAATCATCACTGGCTGGGTTCAGACCCTGTGGAAGAAAACACGCCAAAAAGAACCCAGCACCTCCAGCAAAGAAACCGCCGCAGCACGATCGACTCCTGGAACCCAAGACCCAACGCCTGAACCGCTGGACAGCGTCGCAAGCGCCGGGTCCGAGGGGGACCCAGACAGCCTGTATTACAACCAAATGGCGCAGAAACCCATCTGGGTCTTGCCAGACCCGGATGAAATCCTGGATCCAACTTTGGAAGCCCCAGACCATATTGAGAATGACCGCCAGCGGGCGCGGGTCATTGAAGAAACCCTGCGCTCCTTTGGCGCGCCTGCCAAGGTCGTAGAGATCCAGCGCGGCCCTACGATCACCTTATTTGGCGTTGAACCATCCTTTGTTGATTCTCGGAACGGCAAAACCCGCGTGCGGGTCTCAAAAATCACCGCCCTGGCTGATGACCTGGCGCTGGCCCTGGCCGCCGCCCAGATCCGTATCCAGGCCCCCGTCCCTGGCAAAGGCTATATCGGCATTGAAGTGCCCAATCAACAGGTTGACCCGGTCTCCCTGCGAGAGGTCATCCACAGTCCGGCCTATGCAAAGATGCAAGCACCTCTAAAAATGGCCCTGGGTAAAGATGTCGCCGGCAACACCGTCGCCGCTGACCTGGCGGCCATGCCCCACCTGCTGATCGCCGGCACCACTGGCGCAGGGAAATCGGTGTGCATCAACGATATCCTGACCTGCTTCCTTTTAAGGATGACGCCCGATGAGCTGCGCCTGATTCTGGTGGACCCTAAAAGGGTTGAATTGACCGGGTACAACGGCATTCCACATTTGCTGTCGCCGGTCATTGTTGAACCTGACCATGTGGTCGGCGCACTGCAGTGGATGCTGCGAGAAATGGACAAGCGCTACCGCAAGTTCTCTGAGACCCGCTCCCGCAACATTGCTGATTTCAACGCACACTGCGAGCGGACCCATGAGAAAAAACTGCCTTACTTGTTGATCGTGATTGATGAGCTGGCGGACTTAATGCTGCTGGCCCCCGATGAGACCGAAAGAACCATCACCCGTCTGGCGCAGCTGGCCCGCGCCACCGGGATCCACCTGATCATTGCCACCCAACGCCCTTCCACCGATATCATCACTGGGTTGATCAAAGCCAACTTTCCAGCGCGAATTGCTTTTGCGGTGTTCTCTTCGGTGGACAGCCGCGTGATCCTGGATCAGCCAGGCGCGGAGCGGCTGCTGGGGCGTGGGGACATGCTCTTCCAGGCCCCGGATGCGCCTGCCCCGATTCGCATCCAGAGCGCGTTTGTCGCAGATGCAGAAATCAACCGCCTGGCAACGTATTGGCGAGGTTTCACCGTCTCTTCGCAGGCGCCCGAGCGACCAGATATGCCGGCCGCCTTTGCGACCAACAAAGCTGTACCGCTCAAACAGGCCCCTCTCTGGGAAGAAATGGAAGCGGAACAGGACCTGGATGCCCGCTTTGATGAAGCCGTCTCCATCATTAAAGAAGAAGGCCAGGCCTCAATTTCGATGCTCCAGCGTAAAATGCGCATCGGCTACACACGCGCCGCCCGGATCGTCGAAAAAATGGAAGAAAAAGGCATTGTCAGTGAGCCAGATCCCCGTACACAGATCCGGGAGGTGCTCAGAGAAGATGGACAGGACTGAGTTTTCTGGCGAAGCTCTCAAAACCCCTGGAAAAATTGACAAACCCACCCAACACGGTACAATAGGGGAAGCTGATTATCGTCCTGCGAGGACAAAACCATTAAAGTTTTTGGGTTGTCAAGTTTTTATTTAACCCTTATAATCAGTGAGAAATTCAACTCTGGAGTTATTAAATTTATGGACCAAAATGATGCAGTAAAAACCACGGGGGAAGAAGCAGGCCACGATCAAACCGAAAATAAAATGGCAGCCTTGTTGGCCGAGGAAGGTTTCACGATTGACTTTCCAAAGCGCGGCGAGATTCGCAAAGGCACCATCGCCAGCATCAGCGAGGGACAGATCCTCGTCAGCGTAGGCGCAAAATCGGAAGGCATACTGGCCGGTAAAGAACTTGATTCAATTGACGAAAAAACCCTTGAATCATGGCATGAAGGTGATGAGATTACCGTTTACGTCGTCAACCCTGAGGACTCAAACGGCAACCTGATCCTGTCTTACACACGCGCCCTAGAAGAAGAAAACTGGCAAACCGCTGAAGAACTTCTTGAATCGGAAGACTCTTTCACTTCCGAAATTGAAGGCTTCAACAAAGGCGGCCTCCTGGTGCCCTTGGGCACCATTCGCGGCTTTGTGCCCGCCTCTCAGATTGGGCTTGGCCGCAGGCTGACGATCACAGGCAATTCTCCTGAAGAACGCTACAGTGAAATGGTCGGCGAGGAAATTGAAGTCTGCGTGATCGAGGTAGACCGAGATCGCCGGCGGTTGATCCTCTCTGAACGCGCAGCCAGCAGCGAAACCCGCGACTCGATTAAAGAACGTGTGATTGAAGAGCTGGAAGAAGGTGAGATCCGCACCGGACGTGTGACCAGCCTGGCTGATTTCGGCGCTTTCGTCAATATCAACGGCGCTGATGGCCTGGTGCACCTTTCAGAGCTCTCCTGGGATCACATCAACCATCCCAGTGAAGTCCTGGAAGTTGGGCAGGAAGTCAAGGTCAAGGTGATCAGCATTGATGTCGATCGTAAACGCATCGGCCTTTCCATCCGCCGCCTGAAGGATGACCCATGGGATGATCAAATCGAAGAGCTGACCGAAGGCCAGCTGGTGGAAGGCAAGATCACCCGCCTGACCAACTTTGGCGCCTTCGCTCGCTTACTCCTTGATGATGTAGAAGGCGACCTCGAAGGGTTGATCCATATTTCCGAGATCAGCGAAAACCGGATTGAGCACCCCAAAGAGGTGCTGCATGAGGGCGATGTTGTGACCCTACGTATCATCAAGATCGAAGAAGATACCCACCGCATCGGTCTCAGCATGCGCCGGGTGGATTCGCCTGCCTATACAGACCTCGACTGGAAGACTCTCACGGATGAATTTGACGTCGAAGAACTCTCTGACGAGCTCGCAGAAGAACTCACTGATGAAGACAAACAACCAGAACCTGTAGAGGCTGAAGCCGAAGAAGCCGAAGAGGTCGAAGCGGAAGCAGAGACAGCCGCCGCCGCCGAAAAAACAGACGAAGCTGAAGAAGAAGCTCCTGAGGTGGAGGAGGAATCCGCTGAAGAAGAAGCTCCTGAGGTGGAGGAAGAATCCGCTGAAGAAGAAGCTGAAGAAGAA
>CAZLEK010000007.1:0-43668 GCA_964558525.1 uncultured Candidatus Brevefilum sp. | reverse complement strand
GCTGAAGAAGAAGCTGAAGAAGAAAAAGAAGCGTAAACCCACAGAAACCAAAGGCGCACCGGGGATCCGGTGCGCCATGCATTTAAACCACGATGACACTGATCATTGATTCTCACGAAGACCTTGCCTGGAATATCCTCAACCTAAACCGGGATTACACCCGTTCTGCCTATGAAATTCGTTCAGCAGAACAGGACACAGCCATTCCGGCTTTCAACGGGAACACCCTCCTTG
This sequence comes from uncultured Candidatus Brevefilum sp., assembly GCA_964558525.1. Lineage (GTDB taxonomy): Bacteria > Chloroflexota > Anaerolineae > Anaerolineales > Anaerolineaceae > Brevifilum. The sequence continues at coordinate 43,434 of CAZLEK010000007.1, read as the reverse complement.
GATGGCCCCAATACATCCAAGGGCGGGTGGCTGTCGTGTTTGGCACCTTATACTGCGGCCCAAAACGGCTTGATAAGGGAAACTACCCGGTTCAAGTTTACGAAAACACCCAGGAAGCGCATCATTGCTATCGAGAAAACCTGGATGCCTATCATCGTTTGACGGATGAACATCCTGACGCGTTCCGCCTCCTGCTGGAGAAGGCTGAACTTGCGAGCCACCTTTCAGAATGGGAAGCTTACCTTGCTGACGGTGACAAATCACCCCCGCCGGTGGGAATTGTGATCTTGATGGAAGGAGCCGAAGGGGTTCGCCAGCCAGCGGAGGTTGAGCAGTGGTACGCATGGGGCGTTCGGCTGCTTGGGCCAGCCTGGGCCGGCAACCAATACTGCGGCGGCACCCGGGAACCTGGCCCACTCTCCAAGCAGGGCCTTGAGCTCCTCGAGCATATGGCCGATCTGGGAATGGTTTTAGACATCAGCCATATGGATCATCAGTCCGCGCGCCAATCATTGGATATCTATGGTGGACAGGTCATTGCCTCGCATTCCAACGCGGAAAAGCTGATCCGCAGCATTCCCATCAACCGGCACCTGCAGGATGACACCATCCAGCAGCTGATCCAACGCGACGGCGTGATGGGCATTGTCCCCCTGAATGCGTTTTTGGATTGGCAGTGGCGCGATCACGGCGGTCGCCAATCGATGACTTTGGACCACATCATTGCCCAAATTGACCATGTCTGCCAGCTGGCAGGGAACACACGCCATGTCGCCCTGGGGACTGATTTCGATGGCGGATTTGGGGTTGAATCGGTCCCAATGGAGATCGACACCATCGCCGACCTGCAAAAACTGGCGCCAAGACTCTCTGAAAAAGGTTACAATGAAGAAGATATCGCCCGTATCTTCAACGGAAACTGGCTTAGGATCCTGGAAAACAACCTGCCCGTATGACAAATCACCCACCCACCACAAACCAAGTGGAAAACCGCGACAATCATAAATCTCAGCAACCTCAGGATGGATCCCGAGAGGGTCTGACGGACTTCCCAAAGAGCCGCATCCGGATCGGCCTGGTCGTTGCAGTTTTGGGGTATTTTTTGTTCTTGCTTGGCGCTCGGCCCAGCCTGTTCAGCCTGGATCGCAGCCGGGTGATCGGTTTTGTCCAGATATCCGTATTTCTGATCGGCCTTGCCCTGATCACCCTCGGCAGCTACCTGACTCTGAATGCCCTCTGGCCGGAGGGCAAGAAGACCATCGCCGCCGACATCGGTTCACGCCTGATCAGCACCGGTTACGTGATATCGGTATTCACAGCCATGGCGGATATCTTCGGATTGGGCAGCCACCGCCTGCCGGATGTTTTTTTTGGCCCCCTGCAGGCGCGGGGCATGGTGATTGGTATGGGTACCATTGCGATCGGTTTCTTGCTTCTAATCCGCTATAAACGCCCAAAAAGTGCCCGTAGGTCTCCGGAGGAACAGGATCAAACAGCCCGCCGTCAGCCTGGGACTGAGAAACAGGATGAGGAGCTGGCTGAATACAGCCCGGCTTAATTTTTCCCGATCGCTTGCAGCATGGCTTCCCGGGAATCAAATTTAAAAGCTGGAAGGCCTTTCTGCGCCGCGATGTCTTCTTCAATTTTCCAAAGCCGCTTGATATCCTTAAAATTAACCACGGGTTTACCAAACTTCGGCAGCCGCTCAAATACCCGATCAGCGAAACCCTGATCAACTGGCTTCAAAGCAGCTAAATACTGGAGCATGGCCCTGGCCCCCCGCTCAGCATCCTTACGCGCCAAGCCCACCACCCCTTCACTGGCCTGCCGCGCCCAGCCGCTGACGAAAACATCCTCGCAATGGGCGCAAAGATCGGGGTTATAAACCTCGTAGGAAATGCCGTCAACCGGGAAGCGCGGGTCGGGCGTGGTGACAAAATTTCCGTAAGCCACCGGTAATCCAAAGCCCGAATCCACACGGGAGCCGATCGAAAAAATCACGGTGTCCGCATCAACAGTTTTCAGCTGCCCTGTGCCTTGGGGTACAACACGCTCGCCTTCAATTTCCAGGACGTTGGATTCAAAGACAATTTGCGCTACCCTGCTGGAACCATCTCCCACCAGCCGCCGGGGAGAGCTCAAAAACTGCATTTGGAAATTTAAACCGACGTCACACCCTGGCGCCTTTTCCAGGGCAGTGCAAACCAGGTCATAAAAGTCGCTGACATCTTTGCCGACCTGCTGAACCTGGGGAAGCGCTTCGTCCACCGCAGCCCGGATTTGATCCAGGTCCAGGCAGGATGCCACCGGCGCCAGTGTCTGCCGGTCAAATTTCACCTCGGTTGGGCCCCGACGCGCGTAGGCTGTAACCTGTCGCGGCCGGCCTTCCATTTTTAAATAATGGAGGATATCCAACATCACATTCCCGGCGCCGATCATGGCAATCTTATCCCCCAGATCAAAGGTTAGGCCGGCTTTTTCGGGCAGACGGTTGTAATGGAAAACAAGATCGTTGGCCTGGTAAACCCCTTGCAGGTCTTCGCCCGGGAGGCCCAGCCATGCGTTTTCTTGAGCGCCGGTTGTCACCATAATGGCTTGAAAGCCAGCCTGACGCAATTGATCGAGATGCAGGTCCCCTGATCTGCCCACCATCACATGACCGCGATAATGGACAGTCTCCATCTCCAGGATGCGTGTAAATTGCTTTTTTAATCCCTCCCGCATTTTTTGTTTATCAGGGAAAATGCCATATTCCGCCAGCCCGCCTGGTTTGATGTCCCGATTGAAGACCACCACCTTTACGCCCTTCCGGGCGAGCGTCTGCGCGGCGAACAAGCCTGCTGGGCCGGCGCCAATGACGGCAGCTAAATACGTTTTGGAGTCTTTGCGGATGCTCATCGATCAAACCTTCAAATTCTTAAGCCCTTTGGCTGAACCAATCGCCAATAATTTAGGTACAATAACACGGTATATTATACTGGAATGGCCTCAAAACCTCGTTATTTTGAAAAAGGATTAGAAATTCAGAGCCGTCTATGACCCATCAAACGCATTTTTCAAACTTATCCAACGGCTTGACCCTCCATCTGAAAGAGATTCATACTGCGCCGATCATCAGCACCTGGGTCTGGTACCACGTCGGTTCCAGAAATGAAGCTCCCGGCAAAACTGGAATTTCCCATTGGGTCGAACATATGCAGTTCAAGGGCACAGAAAAATTCCCAGCAGGCGTCCTGGACCGCGAAATTTCCCGGGTGGGCGGCGTCTGGAACGCCATGACCTATCTCGATTGGACAACCTATTTCGAAACGCTCCCGGCCCACATCTTTGAGATCAGCCTGGAATCGGAAGCCGACCGGATGCAAAACTCGCGCTTTGACCCTGAAGATGTGCGAAAAGAGCGAACGGTGGTCATCTCCGAGCGGGAAGGCAATGAAAATCAACCCACTTTTTTGCTGGCGGAAGCTGTTCAAGAAGCCGCCTTCTCGCAGCATCCCTACCAGCATGAGGTGATCGGGTTGAAGGAAGACCTGCAATCAATCACCCGTGATGATTTGTACGAGCATTATCAACGCTTCTACCGGCCGGGGAATGCCGTCCTGGCGGTTGCCGGAGATTTTGAAACTGGAGCCATGCTGGAAAAGATCCAAACCTATTTCGGGCAAATCCCCGATCGGCAGGGCGCAGAACAGGAAATCCCGCCAGACCCACCCCTCAACAAAGAAAAGCGCATTTCGGTCGCCGGCCCGGGCGAAACCAGTTACGTGCAAATATCTTACCGCGCCCCCAGGGCGGGCAACCCTGATTTCTTCACCCTCACGGTGCTGGACAGCCTGTTAACAGGCCCCAGCAGCCTGAACATGTTCGGCTCTGGCGGCACCACCAATAAAACCAGCCGGCTGTACCGGGCCATGGTGGAAGGCGAAATTTCTGTCTCCTGTCATGGCGGCCTTCAGGCCACCCTGGACCCCTATCTTTACACCATTCACCTGACCGTCCACCCGGCGCGCACCCCTGAGGATGTGCTGCAGGCTTTCGACCAGGAAATGGCTGCCGTTTTGGAATCGCCTGTTAAAGCGGCAGAGATCGAGCGCGCCATCAAACAGGCCAAAGCACTGTTTGCATACAGCAGCGAAAACATCTCCAACCAGGCTTTCTGGTTGGGATACACCGAGATGTTCGATAGATATGACTGGTTTGAAAATTATGTCGACCATCTCTCAGGGGTGACCCCTGAAAAAGCACTTAAAATCGCACAAACCTATTTGAAACCTGAAAACCGCGTGGTCGGTTTTTACACGCCTCAAGAAAGCCAGACAAAATGAAAACAAACCCTGTGTATAAAGGACACCGCCACGCGCTGCCCGGGCCGGATGATATCACCCGCAAACAACTCCCGAACGGGATCATCGTGCTCTCGCGCCCGAATTTTAACAGTCCCACGCTCTCAATTAAAGGCTACCTCCACTCAGGAAGCTATTACGATCCGGATGAGAAATTGGGTCTGGGCTATTTAACCGCCCACGGCCTGATGAACGGCACCCTTAACCATGATTTTCAATCCCTGTATAACGAAATTGAATCGGTTGGGGCGCGCCTGGCATTTTCCGCCGGGACCTTAACCACCTCCTTCAGCGCCCACTGTCTGAATGAGGACCTCTCCCTGATCCTGAAACTGATCGCTGAGAGCCTGCGCACACCCACTTTTCCTGAAAAAGAATTTTCACGCCAAAAAACCCAGCTGCTGACCGGTCTTGCCATCCGCGCCCAGGACACAGCTGCGATGGCCGCCCTGCTCTTTGACCAAATCATTTATGCCGGCCACCCATACCAACGCCCTGACGAGGGCTATCCAGAAACCGTTCAGAGGATCACACGTGATGATTTGATCAACTTCTACCAGCAAACCTACGGCCCAAGAAAAATGGTCGTGGTGGTTGTGGGAGCAGTTGAACCCGATGAAGCCGTTGACGCCGTCAGCGAAGCCCTCGGCGACTGGCGTAATCCTTCACAGCGGACGCTCCCTGAGATCCCATCAGCTCAACCGGTCCAGAAAAGGACCCAAAAAATGCTCAGCATTCCCGGCAAAGCCCAGTCGGACCTTGTGATGGGCGGTTTGGCGCCGGAACGCCTATCCCCCGATTACCATGCCCTGCGGGTAGGGAATAATATTTTGGGAGAATTTGGGATGATGGGCCGATTGGGCCAGCGTGTGCGGGAAGATGCCGGATTGGCCTATTATGCCTATTCTTCCCTCAGCTTAAGCCGCGGCCCAGGCGCCTGGGAGATGATCGCAGGCGTTAACCCCGAAAATACCGACCAGGCGATTGCCTTGATTGGGGAAGAAATCAGGCGTTTTGTCAGCGAACCAGTGGCCGAGGAAGAATTGGCCAACACAAAATCTTACTTCTTGGGGCGGATGCCCCTGCTGCTTGAATCCAACAGCGGCGTGGCCGTATCCTTGATGAACCTGGAACATTTCGGTTTGGGTTTGAATTATTTCCGCGAATATCCCGCTCAGGTTCAGGCGGTGAGCGCTGAGGATATCCTTAAGGCCAGCCGGAAATACCTGAACCCTGACCGGTTGGCGATTGCGGTTGCTGGGCCATGAGTGAGACCAATGAAATTACGCAGCGGCATTGATAGCATTGAGATCTCCCGCCTGAAAGAGATCCAACCCGAAATCCGAGACCGCTTCATCTCACGCGTGTTTACCGAACAAGAGATCTCCCAGGCTCGGGACCGGAACGATGCTTTGAGCGGGCTGTTTGCCGCCAAGGAAGCCGTCTCCAAAGCGCTGGGGACCGGTATTGGCCGGGTCGCCTGGCAGGATATTGAAATCATCCACCTGATCAGCGGCCAACCCATTCTGCGACTGCACGGCCACGCCAAGATCGTGGCTGAACAGCTTGGTTTGGAAGAATGGTCGATCAGCATCAGCCATGACCGCAGCAAAGCCGTGGCCCTGGCGGTTGCCATCGGGCAATGATCTCACAACCGCTGGCAGGCCTCAACAGGCTGGCTGAAATAGAAAACCAAGACATTTATGAACCTGCTGATCGTTAGCGATAAAGAATCGCCTCTCATCTACAGCCCCCAAATCAAACAGCGCTTTTCCGACGTGGATCTGGTGATCGGCTGTGGGGATCTATCCTATTTCTACCTGGAATATATTATCAGTTCTTTGGATATTCCCCTGTATTTCGTGCGCGGCAACCATGCCAGATTGATTGAATACAGTCCTGCCGGCGAAAGACAGGCGCCCTGGGGAGCCATCGATCTTCATAAAAACTCAACTCGCGATCCTGCGAGCGGTCTGCTCCTGGCGGGCATTGAGGGCTCATTACGCTACCGACCTGGGGATTTCCAATATTCGCAAACTCAAATGTGGGCAATGGTACTGCAGATCACGCCAGCCTTGCTCTGGAATAAATTGCGCTACGGACGTTTTTTAGACGTTTTCGTCTCTCATGCGCCGCCCTGGGGTATCCACGATCAACAAGATCCAGCCCACCAGGGAATTAAAGCATTTAAATGGTTGGTTGAGACCTTTCAACCAACCTATCACTTCCATGGACACGTGCATGTTTACCGGCCGGACATTGTGACCGAAACCTTGGTGGGGAAAACCCACGTGGTGAATTCTTATGGCTTTCGGGAGTTTGTCTATAAATTCTAATATTGGCGAACGGACGCAGGGACAAAGGTCCCCGTCCCTGCACGGGTGAGCGGCTTCTGGCTGATCAGCCCAGATGCTTGTCCCGGCGGCGCCGACAAACCTGGGGTCAGGCTTTCAGAATAGGCTGAGATTGAACGCCAATCCAAAAATGATGCGGCAGCATGGTTTTGTTGCTGCGAACACAAACCTGGCCAGAATCCGCCTTCTTTGCAGGGATCATGCTGGGATGTACAAAGCACAGATTGGGATCCTGGCCGTATTTGTGCTTGTAGTAGGCGGCCGCTTTCTGCACCTTGCTGAAAACATCTGATTTGGGATCGTTATCGAACCACAACATACCAACCTCCATCAGATCCTCCTTATGATTCCATCCCCTAACAAGGGAAGTTGATAGGTTATCCAGCTGCCGCCGGTCCAGGCGCGGAAGGTACCCGGCTCGAGGTTTTCGGCCTGCAGCCCGGAAAGTTGAACCGGCAGGTTCGGCTCAACGCCAGACTTGCTCACACCAAAAATCCTGGTGCGAAAGACGTCCACCCAAAACGGCAGGCTTTGCGCCTGTGAAGCGTTCACCGCGCCGATCAGCCAGACCTCGGATTGGGCCCCATAAGCCAGCAGCCAACGCAGGTTCACCTGGGCTTCAGGGCTGATCGTCTCAACAAAATTAAGATCGTCCAGGATGACCAGGTTGGCCGGGCCATCCAACCCTTTCTCGCGCCGGGCCTCTACGATTTCTGTCAGATGTTGAATGTGGCCGGCAAGACGCGGATCATACCAGGCAAACACGCCCTGCAGATATCGCCCCTGGCGGCGGTCATGCTGTAAGCCCTGCCATTCCAGCGGATTGTGAGAGATCACAGTCACCTGCAGATCATGCGGCTGGTTGGAACGGATCGCTGCTTCCACCATCACCTGCAGCTGGTGCGTTTTCCCGCAGCCGCGATCCCCGCTGAACAACACCGCACCCATTTCCGGATCTTCCATGGCCATCAGAAAAGGCAGGCCATCCGCACAACGCCCGAGTAAGATTGACTTCTCAGGCAGGGGCTGGGCGCTGGCCAGTAAAGCCCCCACCGTCACTGCCTGCGCTGGATGCCTGGTGACCAGGGAACGTTTCGCCCGCTGCTTTCTGCGGGAGGTCAAGCCTGGCAGGGTTCGGGGGAAAGTGTTGATTGTTTTAACAAACATATTTGAGGCGCTCATCAGACTGTCCTTTCATAAAAGAACTTATGTTCTAATTATACAGAACTTCTGTTCTATGTCAAGAAGGTTGTCAGGGCAATTTTAAAGTCGTAGGGTGCAGTCCGGTTTTGACTGCACCATTAACACAACGACCGGAGGATTACTTGGTCTAGTCAATGACGACTTAATTTGGGGGCCATTTGCACTTCACGGATTAAAAACGGGTCCTTTGGGACAATTATTAAATGAATTCGGCGGGGTGAAACCCGCACCCCGCCTTACAAGCCAATAGATTCGCATACCCTTCGAGGTTGTGTATTGGGTCACATTTTTTTATAAAATCTCTAACCAAGATTATTCGTAACTGCTCAGCCTGATAAACAATTTGGTAAAGAGTAAAAATATCCTAATATAACATTTCGGAGGCGCTCAATAAATCACACCAGGATTTTTATTTTCACCCTTTAGCAAGTCATTGCTCAGGCTGAGCAGTCACCTGCTTCTCGATCCCCAGGTAGAGGCGTAGCGTCCTTGGGCGTCCCGGCGGGGCGCCTCTAGCCAGCAGATCGATCCAACAAGGTTTGTCCGGTTAACTCCTTGAAGATTGATCCGCTGCTGTAATCAGAATCCCCTGAGGCCTGTCGCCGCAACCACATTTAGGATTCCCAAGCAGCAAGAGGTCAATGGAAGAGATTAACAAGCTTTAACAAATCAACTGGTAATTTCCCAATAATCTGTGGTATAAAAGCATCAACGAAGCCTTTGCATCTGCGAAGGACTTCACGGCATGAGCACGGGGACCCAACAATTGAATACAAGGAAATCAAGCGGCTGAATCTCATTAAAAGCCAAAATGAGATGACGAGGTGGAGGTTCTCTTCTGCGAAGAAGATGCTAACCCGGTGTCCCGGGAAAAATCGAGAGATCAGCGGACGCCTCCTGGATCTGAACACGGATCCAAGTTTTCCAATTTGACATGAATGGACAAAACTGTGCGGTGACGCGCAGCACAAAACAAACATGGTGTAACGACCCGTTGGCAGTGGATTCCCCTGCCCCTGGGTGATGAACAGATTTAACCGCCGTGCTCCTGAAACCGATCCAACTTATTTAAATGGAGGTTCTAATGAACGGCGACGATTTACTTAAACGCATTCAAGCAGACAAGATTCAATTCATCTCTTTCCAGTTCACAGATGTGAACGGCGTGGTGAAAAGTGTCGATGGGCCCTTAAACCAGGTGGAGCGGGCCCTGGATGAAGGCATCTGGTTTGACGGCTCTTCGGTGGAAGGATTTGCCCGCATCCAGGAAAGTGACATGCACCTGGTCATCGACCCCGACACCTATGCCGTCCTTCCCTGGACGCCGGCTGAAATGCGGCGGGCCAGGGTTTTGTGCGATATCTACCGTCCCAACGGGGAGCCCTTCAATGGCGACCCGCGCGGCGTGCTCAAACGCCGCTTGAAGGCAGTTGAAGAAAAACAAGGCTGGATCTATAACGTAGGCCCAGAGCCAGAATTCTTCCTCTTCCTGCAAAACGGCAAAGAGAACATCCACCCGGTACCGCATGATGTCGGCGGGTATTTTGACTTTTCAGCCAGTGATGAAGCCGTGCAGGTGCGCACCGAGTTGATGAGCGCGCTCAATGAGATGGGCCTGGAAGTTGAGGTCGGCCACCACGAAGTGGCCCTTGGCCAGCACGAAATCGATTTCCGCTTTGCCGATGCGTTGAAAACTGCCGACAACGTCCTGACGCTCAAATACGCCGTCAAGGCCATCGCCGCGCAGCATGGGTTGGTGGCTTCATTCATGCCCAAACCCGTCTACGGCATCAACGGATCCGGGATGCACTGCCACCAATCGATCTTTAGCCGGGAAGGAAACAACCTGTTCTTTGATGGTAAAGATGCCTTCAATCTCTCTGGTTTGGCATACCAATTCATTGCTGGCCAGCTCCTGCACGCTCGGGCGTTATCAGCGGTGGTCGCCCCCACGGTGAACTCTTACAAGCGCCTCGTCCCTGGCTATGAAGCCCCGGTTTACATCGGCTGGGCCCAGGTCAACCGTTCCGCCCTGATCCGCATCCCGCAGCCGGTCTCAAACAGCCCCAACTCAGTCCGGCTGGAACTGCGTTTCCCGGATCCATCGACCAATCCCTACCTGGCTTTCAACGCCATGCTGGCCTCAGGCCTGGATGGCGTCAACCAGAAACTAACCTGCCCTGAACCGCTGAACCAGATGAACGTGTATGAGCTCTCAGAAGAAGCCCGGCAAAAACTGGGCATCGAGATGCTCCCCGGCTCCCTCTTTGAAGCCCTGAATGCCTTTCAAGAGGACCCCATTCTGCAAGACGCCCTCGGCCCCAGCCTGACCGAGGCCTTTATGAAAGCCCGCCGCGCCGAATGGGACGCTTTTCGCACCAGCGTCACCGATTGGGAACTGGAGCGGTATTTGACCACCGCGTGATCAACCGCGGACAGAGCAACAATTTTGTAGACGATTTAGCGGCGGCTTTACTGCCGCCGCTGCTTTTTAAGCTATAGGGGTTGGAAAATGATTGGCCTGAGCCCGAAAGGCCCGAGGGTTGACCCATCCAGAACGGCTTCCGTTGAACGCCCCAACCAGAGGATCACTATGGGACCTTAAATTTTATCTAGTCTGGCTGGAGAGGATCCTCACCGGTCAAATTCAGCCGCCCTGAAGGGCTCACTCCGGAAGGTTATTGCTGCAATTCATGGATCAATGCTTGAACATCAGTGGATGGAAAAAGCCCCCAGATGTCAAGTGAGGGCTTGAGGGTGTTGCATAAGAATTGATTTGAAAAGCCACCAATCAGAGAATTCTCTTTAAAGACCTGTAAAACCTGAGTATCTCATAATTCCATTCTTTGGCCAACTTTACGGGTTAATCAACCATTTTCAGGACACGAATTAAGAATAAATGGATCTTTACTGTAGGTTGTCCAGCATCCTTCTTCCTCTCCCCCCGCTGGAATGGGGAGAGGATTGAGGTGAGGGGGGATCAGGTTCCATGTTGGTGCAAATGCCACAAAATGTGAGATCTTAACAACCAAACCCACCAAAATCCATCTGCTCATCCGATCTTCATAATGGTCGCCTTGCGTTTCTTTCTCCTCCTGGGCTGGCTAAGACGTCGGCTTGTTCGGGTAATTGGACGTGACTACAATCCTCGCAAGTTCCGCGTTGTTGTGCCGCTGCCTGGCACATTTTTCCTAAGTGCTATTTTTACGAGGAAACGGGGAAATAAGGGTTTTTAGGACACTAATGTGGGAAAGTCAGGTTCTATTCTTTCGCCAACTTTACGGGTTAATAAACCATTTTCAGGACAGGAATTAAGAAAAAATGGATCTTAACCGTAGATTGTCCAGCATCCTTCTTCCTCTCCCCCCGCTGGAGGGGGGAGAGGATTGAGGTGAGGGGGGTAGAATAAACCACCTTTCCAACTGCTGCTAAATGAGAGATCTTAATCCCCCACCCACCAATATCGCGGCTCGTCCCATCGCCACACGGGTCTCCTTGTTTTTTTCTCCTGCTGGCCTAACGAGGACGTCGGCTGGATCGATTAAATCGAGCGCATCACGTTCCTCGCAAGGTCCACGTTGTGGTATGCCTGCCTTGCTCATTTTACCTAAACAAAGTTTTACCCAGGAAATAGAGGTTCTTTGGGGCACTAAAATGAGAAAGCTAGGAGGGCTTGAGGGTGTTGAATAAGAATTGATTTGATAAGCCGCCAAACAGAGAACACCATTATTAGACCTTGAAAACGGCCTTGATTTATCACCTGGATTGTTCACTCATCATAGTTTGCATAATATATTCAGTTTGCAATTATGCACCATAGAAACGCCCCGTCGGGGCGTCTCTACGAAATTAATCTTCCTTTGGAAGTCGTTTTTTAACGTTGATGAACTATTCTGGGGAGATTCAGCAAAAATTTTTAATCAGATCATGGAAAAAAATCAATTTTCAACACCCTCGGCTTTAGCTTAAGTTTGATGACGTCAGCAAAATCAGATCGAAACGCAGCCCAAACAGAACTGCCGGCCGGCTTACGCCCTCACCGCCCCCAACGGCAGGGCATAAAACGGCACCAGCATCTCTTCTTCGCTCAACCCGCCGTGGCGGCCGGCCATGGGGTTCGGCTTGGGCGCCCACCACAGGTAGGCGTCGCGCTTCGCCACGGCGATCAAATTCCCCAGGCGCTCTTCTGCGCCTGGATGGAAGGGACCTTTGCCAAACAAACCCAGTTTGAGAGCCGGGTCGGGCTCAATCAAGATAAAGTCCTCCGGCCAGTGGGCTTCAAAATAATCCCTCACGGCCTGTGTCCGCCCGGGTTTGATATACAAGAAAGCCAGGCGGTTTTCACAGGTGGGCTGCATCACCAGGTGATTGAGAAATTCAGGGTGGTTCGCCAGGTCGTACTGGGGATATACGGGAGTCGCCTTCGAACCATGATCCGCGGTGAGGATCAACAGGCTATCCTTAGCAACCGTGCTAGCAAGGTTGTCCAGAAAAGCGCGCTCGAATACGGTCGAAAACGCATCAAACTGGTAATCCACCCGCGCATCCTCCGCGCTGTAGCGATGCATCAGCGTGTCCACATCACTGTAATAAACATAAATGAATTCCCGAATCCCATGCCGGCTGTTGACGTAGTCCGCCAGGCTCACGCACAAATCCGCCTCATCCACATAAGTTTGCAGGTTCACATCCCGCAACTGCATGGTCGAGAGACCCGAGTGCGCAATAGATGAATGCATAAAGGCTGTGACACGCGTCCCATGGGTCTGCAAATGGGTGCCTAAAAGCGGCTTATTCATAAAATCACGGGGTTCAAAACCCGATCTACCCAATCCCCCGGTATCCCCCCGGGCGCTGGCTGCAGAATGGTGAATGTTGTTCATGACCATGCCAAATTCTCTGGCCCACATCTCATAACCGATGATGCCGTGAGAACCGGGGCCCTCCCCGGTCCAAAGGGTGGTCAGGGCGGAAGCCGTCGTGCTGGGGCAGATGCTCGTGAGCGGGGCATACAGCGCCTGGTCGGCATACTTTCCCCAGGCCAGCCCACGGCCTGGATCGCGCATGCGATCAAAGAGTTTCACGCCCATGGCATCCACAACCAGCAGGATGACTTTTTCCTGGTTACCGCTGATGGGCGACACTAAGGTCGCATCCAAGGCTGGCTGTCCAAAATCCGGCGCGCCAAGCAATTGGGCAATGGCGCCGGGAATATTAACCAACGATAAGCCCTCATAGAAAGGCAGCCGCATGCTCTCATCCAGCGGCAAACCCGCGATCTGGTGCTGGGAAATTTTCGGTAAAATTTGGGAAGATAGATCGGGCATACATTCTCCTTATAAAAGTGCTTTCTGACGATATCGCAGCCGCCGCCGGTCAATCCTATTAATGGGACCGTCAAGGGTCCGTGAGCGTCTGGCTTCGTTTTTATTCTACCCCCAGGCAGTGGGACGAACCTGGGCGCCTGATCAGAGCAGGGGATCCATTGATTAGGATCTCAAATTTCAAAGGCCGCTTCCGCTGCCAGCCAGAACAAATTCTGGCGGATCTCCCTGCGGGAAGTCCAGGTGCGCCCATCCCAGGCGCCCGGGATGACGGCGTCGCCCCCATAGAGGATCTGTCCAAAGGCCACCCCACGGAACTGCGCCACCGCAAAAAAGGCTGCCGCCTCCATCTCGACCGCCAGACAGCCCTCTTCCAAATATGCCTGAACTTTATCGGGCGTTTCCCGGTAAATGGCGTCTGTCGTCCATGTTTTTGTGCGCAGGAAATCAGTCCCATGGCGCTTGAGCACAGCTTCAATCGCTTCCAGAGCGCGCCGGTCCATCGCAACCTCGCGGGAGGGGGGCAGGTAGTGGTAGGAAGTCCCCTCATCGCGGATGGCCGCCACAGGCACCAGCAAATGTCCCACAGCGATCTCCCGATCCAGCACACCACAACCGCCGCAGGCCACAAACTTGCGGCAGCCGCGGACAATCATCTCCTCCAGCAGCGCCCCGGCCAGGGGTGCGCCAATCCCAGGATGGAAAAAAGCCAGGCGTTTACCCTCAAAATCCATCTCGTAAAGGGGGTGTTTTCCAATCTCAGATACCGAATGCGCAATCACCCTGGCCGAATGTTCCGCTGCCAGGGCGTCAATCACTTCAGCGAAAAAGCAGATCACACATTCCTCTGGCGCATCCATGGGTTGGACCAAACTGCCTGGTTCGAGGATCGCTTCTCGTTCATCATCATATTCCAGGATGGGGAAGTCCCTTTTCTTCATTGTGATTTTCACCTTTTGAATCATATGCGGGGTGGATCATCCCGCGGCCATCAACCGCTCAAATAACACGATTGAACCCCAAGTATAAATGAGATTGGTGGATTTGGTGGCAGGGCCCTGCACTCTGGTGTAAAATGAGACCAATCACCCTGCCAAACACTTAATCAGGACATCATCTCTGTGATAGATTCATCTACGTCTTCCGATCAAACCCACCCCCAAAAGCTGCATTTTGGTGAAGAAATTGAGGTCATCGATGCCGGGTTCTCCTTCCGGCCCATCCAGGGTTTTGAGCTGGAAATTGACGGCACCGTTTACATGTACTCGGACAACGGCAACCTCGAGATCTACATGGCCGGCGGTGAGCTGGAGGAAGATCAATCAATTGCAGAATTGAACGATGATCTGGCCGCGGAATTTATGGAGAATGTTGGGGAATATGATCTCTTCCAGGCGGGCAAAGATCAGATCCAGGGGATCACCGGATTCCTGAATGAAATCCGTTTCACCAACGCAGAAGAAGAAGGGCTGGGGCGGTGTTTGATCTGCGCCCCTCACATCAATCAATTTTTCTTCATGTTGGTGATCGCCAATAGCGATTACTGGCAGTCCGAAGGCAGTTCACTTTGGCAGAACCTGCAAACAACAATCCAATTTCAGGCCCAATATCGACCCGAGCCTGCAGAAGAACTCAGCAGGGAACATCCCGATCTGACCACAGAAATCTACGAAGATCTCCCACCTGGGGAAGCATTTCTCCTCACTGTCGAAAAAGGAGATGTTTCACTCCTGCTGGCTGCCCGTTCCGCTACACCGGAGGATCACATCTCGCTGCAAGAGATCATCTCACCCCAGGGGGAGGCCCTCTACCGTGTAGATCCCCAAACGGGTGCTTTCTTCAGCGCCTTCAGCGACCAGCCGGTTGTGGGAACCCACGGCGAAGTGTGTCTCTTTTACCCAAGGGCCAATGAGCAGTCTTTGCAGCCTGGCGAGTACCGCTTCAAGTTCGCCACCGCCGGGAATGCAGGTCTCCAGGAAATTCAATTCATCATCCGCTCCAGCCGGGCTTTGGGGCTTCAGAAGTTTGACCTCAATTTTTGGCTTGCGACCCAGGACGATCCATTTATTGATCACACCGCGCTGGACGAATTTACACAAGGGATCCATCATGCTCTAGAAACACGCCTGGCGCCTTACAATCTGGCTCCCGGTCGGATCGCCTGTATCTACCCGGCGCCGGACGAGTTGGTAAGTTTTGCTTCCCTCAATCTTGACACCGATCTGGCCGATTGCAGCTACATGATTGCCGAGAGCGTCAGCAATGACCGCGCCCTGAATATCGGGGTGGTGGACCAGTTTTTCGTGGGCGATCCCCCGCAGCCGACAGGTACAACCGCGATCAGCTGCGGCGCTCCCGGCATGATCCAATCGCCTGGTTCACCGCATGCCTGTGTCCTGGTGCAATGGCCAAGGTTTAACAGCGACCTGCACGCCTTGGCTGAAGCGATCATCCAGCTGTTGATCCGCTTCAGCGGCATCGAAACCCGGGATACCGGCCAGCCTGAGGACAGCACAGGGTTTGTCCTCAACCGAGAGATCGCCTGGCGACTGCGGAGGCATCCCCTATTTTATGACGCAGACTGACCCGGCCTCTCAAGCCACGCAATTGAACTTTCACCTGCAAAGCGCTTTTGCATCACCGTGATCGCCTGGGGGTTGTTATCCACCAGGATAAAATGCCGTCCCAAAGCCAGACATACCTCGCCAATCGTCCCGCTGCCAGCAAAGAAGTCCATCACCAGATCACCCGGTTTTGAGGAAGCGGCCACAATCCGACGTAAAACCCCCAGCGGCTTTTGAGTGGGATATCCCGTTTTTTCTTTAGAGTTGGTCCCCACAATGGTATGCCACCAGGTATCCGTGGGAAACTTCCCCCGGGCAGCTTTTTTCTTGCCCACCAAACCCGGCGCCATATAAGGGATCCGGTCCACCTCCTCCCGGTTGAAGGTGTAATTATCAGGGTTCTTGACATAATAGAGGATATTGTCGTGTTTAGCCGGCCAACGCGTTTTCGAGCGCCCCCCAAAATCGTAAGCCCAGATGATCTCATTCAGAAAAGACTCCCGCCCAAAGATCTCATCCAGCAGGATCTTACAATAGTGCACCTCACGATAATCGATATGAAAATACAGGCTGCCACCCGGCGCCAGGACCCGATGCGCTTCCTGAAGTCTCGGCTCTAAAAAACCCAGATAATCCTCAAAATGGTCCCGGTATGCGCGTTCCCCGATCACCTGGGTTTGGTAACGATTGTCCCCAAACCCCACCCGGTCACCTTGGTCATCACGCCTGACCTCAATTTGTGTTCGGGCCTGCTTCTTGCCCGTATTAAAAGGCGGATCAATATAGATCAAATCCACAGCGCCAGAGGGTAATTCGCGTAAAACTTCTAAATTTTCGCCAAAGATAATCGTGTTTTTCATAGTGTGATTTTAACATCAAACGGCCGCTGTCCGCAGCCGCCAGCAATCAAACCCAACCTTAAAATATCGCTACAAGACTTGTAATACTGTGTGTTATATACTATAATGTTTTACATGATAAAATGTTTTACATTATGAAAGGCATGGCACGATGAATGATGATACCTTGCTTACCCAAACACAAAACCTCGTCCAGGAGCTTCGCCGGGGCGTGATCGTCCTGGCGGTTCTCAGCCAGCTGGCTGAGGAGCAGTACGGCTATTCCTTGATGAAACGCCTGGAAGACCAGGGGCTGCAGGTCGACCAGGGTACACTCTACCCCCTGCTTCGCCGGCTGGAAGAACAAAAACTGCTGGAGAGCAGCTGGCAGATGGAAACTGCTCGGCCCAGGCGCTACTATGTGCTGAGCAGCTATGGCAAAAAAGTTTTGACTGAAATGTCTGGTGAATGGTCGCGGATCAAATCAACCGTTGACAAAATGTTAGAAAATCAAAAGGAGAATTAAAGATGAAACTGTTAGACCTGTATCTCGAAGAAGTTCGCAAACAACTCCCCCCCAAAAGTCGCGAGGACATCCTGCGGGAAATCCGCTCCACCCTGATGGATATGATTGAAGACCGCAAAACCGCGCCTGACCAGGAAGCAAGTGAGGAAACCATCGCAGCCGCCCTGGAAGAATTTGGCTCACCGCGGAAGGTGGCCCAACAATACGGCGCCCATAATTACCTGATTGGGCCCCGGCTGTACCCGGTTTACCTGCAAGTTCTCAGGATCGTCCTGGTTGTGGTTGCAGCGCTCAACATCCTCGGCGTCATCCTGGCTGTCATCAATCCGCCTGCGCCCGATCCGGGGATCTTCCAAACCGTCCTTGAAATCTTAGGCGGATTGTTCAGCAGCCTGTTCACCGCCTTCGGTATTGTGACGCTGTCCTTCGCCGGCATCGAACGCACCACACCGGAGGAATGGAAGCTTTCTGTGGACGAAGAATGGTCCCCTGAGGATCTGCAAAAGCATGAACAGCAGCAGCGGGTGAACGTGACCGAAATGGCCATTGAGATCACCCTAACCCTGATCTTCATCGCCGGATTAAATTTCTTCCTGGATCGAATTGGGATTTATTACCTGGCGGATTCACAATGGGTATCCGCGCCGATCCTGAACGAGAATTTCAACCGCTACATCCCCTGGATCACGGCAGGCGCCGCACTGGATATCGCCCTCAATCTATATCTGATCCGTAAAGGTTTTTGGGATAAATTGTCCGTGATCGGCAAGGTTTTGCTCAACGCCTTCAAAATCGCCATCACCTTTGCCATCCTGGTTGGCCCGGCGATCTTCACCTTGGAACCAACCGCCTGGCAGACGCTGGCCCAGGACGCAGAGATTACCGCCCAGGAACTGACGCATCTCCTAAACCTTGCCTTCGATATCATTTTCGGACTGGCCATCTTTGGCCTGGCGGTGGATTCGATCAAACGCCTGTACGAGACGTTTATCAAAGGCAGCCATACGAGGATTGATTTCGATCTGGAATAAAGTTATCCGGCCAGTTGGTGGGGCTGCAGCGGTATACCGCTACAGCCCCTTTTTTTATTGATTTATCCTGATTGGCGCCCTGAGCATAAATTTGGGCGGCCAATCAAACCTGGGCGGGGATGAAAATTTGCTCCTGGTTTGGATAAACCCGTAAAAATTCATTCTCCCAGGCCTGAGATGGATTCTCTTGGCCATCGCCCTCAAAGCCATTATCTCCCTCAATTCTTATCATTTAATAAAAACTCGGGTCGATGCTGAACTTCATTTGACCCATTCCTAACGAACTTTAAACCGAAGGCAACTTACCCGCTTACTGCGATCTAATAACGTATTAATAGACGATCAGTAATCTATACACAGAGGTAAAAAAGTTCAAAAGCAAACAAGGAGACAGATTCATGCAACACAAAGGTAAACTGCTGACAGTTCTGGTCAGCCTGGTTGTTTTTTCATTGTTACTTTCGTCCTGCCAGGCGCTTGGCCTGGGCGATCAAGAACCCAACCAGGACGTTCTTGAGACTTCTGCAGCACAAACACTGACTGCGCTGCAAACCCAAACCGCACAGGTGGAACCGACCGAAGCGGAACCAACTGAAGCGGAACCAACTGAAGCGGAACCCACCCCCACCCTGGAACCTTCGCCCACGCCTGCGCCCACCAACACACCCCTGCCAACGGCGACGCCCCAAAACCATACTGAGGTGGACCACGAAGAGGATTTTGTGGTCTACCAATTCGCGGAGAATGCCTGCCAGGCAGGTTGGGAGTCTGAGGTTGAGGAAGATATTCCCTGCCCCAGCGAAGAAGATTTCGACGAGGGTTATATCCAAAAGATCGAATACGCCGATCTTGAGGACGGCAACACCTACGAAGAACCCGCCATCCTGACTTACCCCAACGCGGGCAGAGGCGGTTACATGGTCGGACGTTACCCCGATCTGGTCATTGAAGAAGGCGATCACTTCCGCGCCTTCATCGGATGCCAGGCTGGCGCGGAGAGCTGCGACGTCCGCTACACCTTAAGGGTCATCGTAACGGGAGAAGGCTTCGACAACCTCGGCAGCTGGCGTGAGGTCTATGACGGCCAGGTCTATCCCATTGACGTAGACCTTTCTGACTACGCTGGTATGGAAGTCGAGATCGTCCTTTCGACCATCGCTGCCGACGATACAGCTGAGAATTACGCCCTCTGGGTGCACCCGCGACTCGTTCGCAACGCCGACCGCGTTGAAGCGCCTGAACCAACGGAGATCTGTAATTGGGCCCGGTTTGTGGAAGACGTGACGATTGAAGATCGCTCAGTGCTTGCGGAAAATGAAAGCTTCACAAAGGTCTGGCGCCTTGAGAACATCGGCGCCTGCACCTGGACAACCGATTACGAGGTGTTCTTCACCGGAGGCAACCGCATGGGCGCCCCTGCAGTGATGGACCTGCCAGCACCCGTGGCCCCTGGTGAAACCATCGATATCAGCATCGACATGATCGCGCCGGATGCACCCGGCACATACACCGGCTACTGGCTATTGCGTGATGAATCTGGCGACATTTTCGGTGTGGGGGCAGATACCGACTCGCCTTTCTGGGTGCGCATCCAGGTTACGGAAGATGATGAAGTGGTGATCTACAATTTCGCGGAAAACGTGTGTGAAGCAGGCTGGGAGTCTGAAGTCGAGGAGGACATCCCCTGCCCCAGTGCGGAAGACATCCACGAGGGTTTTGTGCAGGGGTTGGATACTGCCGAGCTGGAAGATGGACATACCTACTTAGAACCGTCCATCCTCAGTTATCCCAACCGCGGCCGGGGCGGTTATATGGTTGGCCGTTTCCCAGACCTGGTCATTGAAGAAGGAGACCGCTTCCAGGCGACGATTGGCTGCCAGTTAGGAGCGGAAGCCTGCGATGTCCGCTATACCCTGCGGGTTGCCATCACAGGGGAAGGCTTTGACAGGCTCGGTCAATGGCACGAGGTTTACGAGGGTCTGGTTTACCCGATTGACGTCGACCTATCCCATTACGCTGGAGAGGAAATTGAAATCGTGCTTTCCACAATCGCGGTGGACGACGTAAGCGATAATTACGCTCTTTGGCTCGATCCACGCATCGTCCGTGAAACCGATTAGCTTTTTTGAAGCTGCAGACAGGGTCGGGTGCGGATCCCGACCCTGTTTTCTTGAAACCTTAACCATCCGGGATTAATTTTGGTATAATTTAGATAGATTTAGTCATATTAATAATTAGAAGGAGATACTTATGAAACGCAAATGGATCCCTTTGATTCTCATCATCAGCGCCTTTTTCTTGTTTGCCTGTGGATTAACGGATCGGATCTTGGGTGATGACCGGCCGGCCGTCAGTACACAGGTGGAAGAAGCAGCGCCTGACGAACCCATCGAGACAGAACCCCAAGAACCCCCAGCCCAGGAAGAGACCCAGCCCGCCGAAGAGAGCGAACCCATGGAAGACACAGCCGAACCCACTGTGGAGGGGCAGGCGCAAGAACAAAGCGCCTGTTATCATCCCTTTTTCCCAGTGGCGGATGGAGTCTCCTGGTCCTATCAATATGCTTCGGGCGGCGGCTACACCCTGACAATTGATGAAACCGGTGAAGACGCCTTCACCATGACCCAGACAATGTCCGATGAAGAAGCAGAGTTCACCGTTGATTGGTACTGCTCAGAAGACGGCCTGCTGCGCGGGTCCTTTGCCCAGGTGGATTTACTCAGCCAGGCGGCAGGAGAAGAAGAAACCCCTGAAATGAGCTTTGAAACCCTTGAGTGGGAGGGGGAAACCCTGCCTGCGCCAGAACTGATGGAGACTGGCTACACCTGGACCTCCAATTATGCCCTCAGCGCAGAGGTCAATCTGGAGGGCTTTTCCCAAACCATGGAGGTCAATGTCTCTATCGATCATGAAATTGGCGCCGTTGAAGAAGTGACGGTTCCCGCCGGCGTCTTTCCGGAGGCTTACCGGGTAGACAGCACCGGCAACATTGAAATGGTCATGATGATGGGCGAGTCTTCCAACCCGCTCAGTAATTTCGAGTTCAATTTCAGCACCTGGTATGTCGAAGGGTTGGGCATGGTTCAGAGCGGCAGCGAGTTCGCCGGGTACGGCTCGGATGTCGTTTTAACTGATTCCTCATTGCTCGATTAAGGATTCAACCAAAAAATGAGACCGCAAAGTGGAATCAAATGTTGAATTTACCGATGCGGTCCACGATCCGGTTACTGAGACTCTTAGCAAAATAAAACGGATCATAACCATTTCATTAGAAAAACTTACTCTTTCGATCTTCCCGCAGCGGCGTTGGGCGCAGCGCCGCTGCGCGGATCTGGAATGAAAAGTAGGGGAAAAATAATCATTCCACGTCCCAATCTACTTTAGCATTGTAACCATTGAACCAAACCCAGCATTTCAAACCACAGGTCCTTGGGGAATATTTGCGCCAAGCAGCGAGAAAAAAGCGAAATCACCCGCAAGGTTTTTTCATCAACCATGTTTTTGTGGTTACCCGGACCCAATCCCAGGACAATCGTATATTTAGAGGTATTGAAAAAATTGGCTCCCCGCAGCCTCCTTGTTGCGGTGAAATGGGTAAGGAAGGCGTCAATATTGATTCAATTGAGAAATTTTTGTTCAAGGATGGCCTTTTTTCGCCGACGAGGACGTCGGCGAGAGCGGAAAGTTGGGAAGAAATACCATCAATCACCCTTCGGATAAAGAGAAATTCAAGCATAACTTTTCTTGGGGATCTTGCGATTGCCCTGGACCCCATCCCAGGGGCAATCACTAAGTTAGAGATAATGGAAAAATTAGCTCCCCGCAGCCTCCTCGTTGCGGTGAAATGGGTAAGGAAGGCGTCAATATTGATTCAATTGAGAAATTTTTGTTCAAGGATGGCCTTTTTTCGCCGACGAGGACGTCGGCGAGAGCGGAAAGTTGGGAAGAAATACCATCAATCACCCTTCGGATAAAGAGAAATTCAAGCATAACTTTTCTTGGGGATCTTGCGATTGCCCTGGACCCCATCCTTGCCAACGCTATTGATAGACAAACCTCGCTTATAATGGGTCTGTTCGGTTTCAACATGATTCGAGTGAGATTTGAAAAAGAATTTATTTACGAAAAAATGGGATAATCTCCAACTGCTGGTGCTGGTGAGGTTTCTTTCTTCGCTGTATTTCTACTCCCCGTACATGACATTGTTTTTCAGAAGCCGCGGGTTCACCTACCTCCAGATTAACAGCATATGGGGGATTATCGTCCTGACCATGTTCCTGGCAGAGATCCCAACCGGCCTGCTCGCTGATCGGTGGGACCGGCGCCGGGCAGTGCAGGCGGCCATTTTTCTTCAATTCCTGGGAGAAGTTCTGTTCCTGTTCATCCGGGATTACTGGCTGCTGGCGATCGACGCGGTCATTGCCGGTTTGGGCTTTGCCTTTGGGTCGGGCGCGCTGGAGGCCCTGGTTTACGATCATCTGCTTTCTGTAAAAAAGGAAAACCAGATGGCGGAGGCCATGGGGCGGATTGAAAGCGCCGGATATATCGGATTCATTATTGCCTTCAGCGTTAGCGGGCTGCTGGTGTCACAGGCGGCTGAACTTGAAATTCAAACAGCCATCCTGTTAACGGCAATTTCCGTCGGACTTGGCTTTATCATCACCCTGATGTTGAAAAACGAGTCCAGCGCTTTCAATCCCCAAGCTGTACAGGTCAAAACCAGTCTGCTCCTCAAGGATGGGGTGGCCCTTTTACGGCGAAACCGGATTTTAAAAACCCTGGTTTTTTTCAGTATCCTGACGATCCCTTTTTGGGACTATTTCGGTACGCTCTATCAACCCTATTTCCAGACAATCCAGGTTCCCGGGGCGTTATTTGGGCCTACCCTGGCGCTGGCCAACCTGGCAGCTTTCTTCATTGCCCGTAATATTGCCAAAATTGAACGCTTTTTTGGGCCTCGCTTGAGCATCCTGGCTGGCATCCTGATCCCAGGGCTGATCTACCTGATCCTCGTGATCAACCGCCAACCCATTTTGGGCGTGGTCAGTGTGGTGCTCTTCAGGGGAGCGGCAGCCATGCGGCTCCCCTTGTTTTCTAAGTACATCAACCAGCAGATCGCTTCTCAAAACCGGGCCACGGTGTTATCGATGATCAGCATGATGGCCAGCGGCTATACGGCGGTGATGGGATTGATCATCGGCGCCCTGGCCGATCAGTGGTTCTTTGGCGCTTTCATCCTGTGTGGGGGTTTGATCACCGCGGCCGCGCTTTTCTTTGCCAGCAAGATCAAAACCATCACCAAAAGCCCTTAAAACAAGGCCAGCTGTTCGTGGGGGTCTTGGGGAGGGTAAGCTGACACTTTGGTGGCCAGGTTGTGGGCCTTGCAAAGCTCATAAAACAGCCCCGCCAACCCCTCGCTGTTTTGGGCCGGACAATGGTAGCAGTCGCCAAAAACAGACTCATAACGCTCGCGCAGTCCGGGGAAGCGCTCGTCCAGTTTTGCATAATAATGCTGGCGAGAGCCCTCTCGCAGGGTCATCCCAAAGGCCGGGAGGATATACCCCGCGCCGTGCTCAGCAGCAGCCTGGACAATCCGGGTGATGTTCTCGGGCGTGTCCTGGATAAACGGCAGGATCGGCATCATCACCACCCCGGTCTCAATCCCCTGCCGGGATAATGCCTGCATCGCTGCCAGCCGGCGGCTGGGTGAGGGCGCCCCGGGTTCCAGCTTTTTCGCCAGACGATCATCAGTGGTGGTGAGTGTGAAACTCACCCGGGCTTTCAATTGATTGATCTCCTTCAGCACATCCAGGTCCCTCAAAACCAAATCCGATTTGGTGATGATATGTACCGGGAAGCGGTATTTCGCCACAATCGCCAATGCGCCTTGCGTGAGGCGATAGCGTTTCTCAACAGGGGTATAGGGGTCGTTCATCGAGCCAAAACCAATCAGCCCGATCTGGCGTTTTCTCGGCAGGGCGTCTTCCAGCAATGCCAGGGCGTTGGCCTTGATCAACACTTCTTCATTGAAGTTTTCAATCTGGTAACAGCGGCTGCGCGTGTCGCAGTAGATGCATTGGTGTTCGCAGCCGCGGTACAGGTTGAGGTTATATTTCAATCCGAACCACTCGTCCTCCCCGGGGACGTGGTTAAGGATGCTCTTGACGGTGATTTCACGGCAGCCCATCACTGCTGGTCAGTTTCCTTCCTGCTGACGATCCACAACACCACTTTATGAGCAAATTGCCGGTCTCTTGGGCTGTTCATTTCAGAATCATAACATGATTATTACAGTCCTGCGCGGCCGCCTTAAGCCAGGATGATTCTCACTTGAAAAAACCATTAACTTAAGTTAAGATGCAAACAGCGTACTTTTATGATGGCAATCAGTGATTTTAGATTTTATAACCACAACATGCTTGACCGGGGCTGAAAAGGAAGGCTGCGTGAACAGGGAGCGGGTATTGGCAAGGGATCGAGGGAAGATCGCGGGGATCATTTTGATCCTGGCTTTGCTGGCCCTGCCCACCTCCGCCGGATTGGCGGCCAGCGAGAACCTTTCAGCCGATGGACCGACCCCGCGGAACGGCACGGCGGCCCAGATCCCGACCTGGGAGCCGCCAGAACTTTCCGAATGGGATAATGCGCCAGTAACATACGATCCAACCAACGGGGCTGTGGAACAGCCTCGTATTCCGGTTTGTAAAACCTGCCCACCAGATGAAACAGATCACGAAAAAAGGTCAGACCCTAACCCATGCCCACAATGGCCCGAGGCCACCACAGTCAGGATCATCACCACCTGGCCGGCAGACTCAGCAGACACCAGCGAGTGTTCTGGCATTATGGTTGATCAATCGACCGTATTGACAGCCGCCCATTGCGTATTCACCCACACACCTGAACGATGCGGCCCGGCGGCCTCCTGTTGGGCCCAAGACTTAAAAATATTTGTGATGTATGACAATATTCAAAAAGAGAGTGATTTTGAACAGATCTTGACCTGGACAGCCTGGACTGAAAATAAAGATTTCAACTATGACCTGGCGGGGGTTAAGCTCGAAAATCCTTTAGGAGACGACGTTTGCTGGTTGGGGTTTGGGTATAATAATGATAATCAGTTCTTTCTGAACAATATCTTCACTCACTCGTTTTTTATTGGGAGTGCTCGCTCGACTATTGCCGATTTTTCATTCTCAAACCCTGAGGAGCATCGATTGTTTACCAACACAACGAGTGACTACGGGCAAGCAGGTGCAGGCGCTTATTGGAACGGTTCTTCCATCACCGTATTTAGCGTGCTCTCACATCATCATGACCTTGAAGGAGATACCTTTACAGGTCACACCCGCATCACCTACGACAAGTTCTTCGCCCTCCGCGACTGGATCAATGGTGGGATTAAGGATCTGAACTTTAGCACCTACCTGCCCTTGATCACAGATTGAATCATACTTTAATACACAAAACCAAAAAGGAGACCGAGATGGGCCAGATCCCCGAAGATGAAAATTTTGAAGAGTATATGAATGCTTCTGCCGAAGAGTGGAGCAAACCGGAGAAAACCCCGCCCCAACCGGAAATGGAAGATGAACGGGTGGACCGCTGGGGTTCCCCCATCCCGGAAGAAGGCACCATCAGCGATGCCAACCGCTGGGGATCCGAGCCTATTGAACCCTCCAAACCAGATTATGACCCTCAAAAGAAAAAAGGCAGCACCAAATGGTGGATCATCGCCGTTGTGATCCTGGTCGTGCTGTGCCTTTGCCTGTGCATCGGCTTTTTTGCCCTTTCCGCCATGGGGGTGGCCGGCCCCTGGATGGGCATGGAGCTTTTCCAGATCTTCCAGTAATTTCAAAGTGTTTTCGCCATCAACAGAGGTTGTCTGAACGCCCAAGACAACCTCTGTTTCTGTATGATTAGCTTAAACTTCTAATTCAAGAGCAGTTACCGCTGCGCTAAAAACCAGCGCTGGATATCCAATAATTGGCCCTCTTCAGGCGCCTGGGCATAGACATACGACCCGTCCGGCTGCATATGCCAGGCTTTGATATTTTCCTGTAAATACACGTCCAGCACAGCTTGGCGAATGTGATGAACCATTTGCGGGTCTTCCACCGGGAAGAGCACTTCCACTCTTTGGTTCAGGTTGCGCGGCATCAGATCCGCACTGCCCATCAGCACAATTTCCTCACCGTGGTTGTAGAAGTAATAGATCCGGCTGTGTTCCAAAAACCGGCCCAGGACGCTGATCACACGAATATTCTCGCTGAGTCCTTCAACACCCGGCCGCAGGCAGCAGATGCCGCGCACGATCAGGTCGATCTTCACGCCTGCCTGAGAGGCACGGTACAGCAGCCGGATCAACTCCTCGTCGACCAGGGCATTCATCTTCATGATCAGGCGCCCGTCCCCATGCTTACGTTGATTCGCCATCTCCTGGCAGATCAGCTGCCTGAATTTCTCACGCAGCTGCACCGGAGCGACCATCAACTTGCGGTAGTCCTCCATGGAGGAATATCCAGTCAGGTAATTGAACAAGTCCGTCGCATCTGCGCCGATCGCTTCATCGCAAGTGAAGAGCCCGATATCTTCATAAAGTTGGGCGGTGGTGTGATTGTAATTGCCGGTCGCCAGGTGAACGTAGCGGCGGATGTGCTCATCTTCCTTGCGAACCACCAGCGCAACCTTGGAATGGGTCTTGAGCCCCATCAGGCCGTAGGTGACGTGAACGCCCTCCTGCTCCAGCAGCTTGGCCCATTCGATATTGCTCTCCTCGTCAAACCGGGCTTTAAGTTCCACCAGCACAGCCACCTGTTTGCCGTAATCCCGCCTTGCCTGCAGCAGCGCCCTGACCACGGGAGAATTCCGGCCAACACGGTAAAGCGTCTGCTTGATGGCCAGCACATCCGGGTCAATGGCGGCGTATTGCAAAAAATCAACCACGGGGTCAAAAGAATCATACGGGTGGTGCAGGAGGATGTTTTGGCTGCGGATAGCCCTGAAAAACTGCTCGGGGTTCGGGTCGTGCTCAAAATTAAAGGCCGCCGGCATGGCCGGAGAAAACGGCCTGAACTTCAGGTCCGGCCGATCAATTTGAGAAATTTGAGCCAGGTGGCGCAGGACAATAGGATTGTCATAAGTATAAATAAATTGCGATTCGACGTTCAGGTTATCCACCAGAATTTTCAGCACATAATCCGGCATCTCAGTATTCACCAGCAGCCGCACCACTGACCCAAAGCGCCGCCGCCGGACGCTTTCTTCCATCACTTCTAGTAAATCCATCACCTCCAGGCCTTGCAGTTCAATTTCAGCATTGCGCACCACATGAAAGGGATGGGCCTCAATCACCCGCATCCCCGGGAACAGATCCGCAAGGTTGGCCATTATGACTTCGCTGATCCAAACAAAATCATATTTGCGCACGTGCTTTGCCCGGGGTGAAGGATCATAGGCCGCTTTGTGCACGGGAAGCAAATGCGGCAGCGAACCAGGGACTTTCAGCCTGGCAAAATGGCGCAGCCCATTCCGGTCCTCAACCAGTACAGCCAGGTTGTAACTTAAATTAGAGATATACGGAAAAGGATGTCCGGGATCAAAAGCCAACGGCGTCAAGACTGGGAAGATCACCTCTTTGTAATAAGCATCGACCCGCGCCCGCTGGGATTTTTTTAGCTCCTCATAATGAAAAATCTCGATCCCCTCATCTGAGAGCTGCGGCTTTAGCACGTCCTTGAAAAAATCCTGGGCCTCCCCCATCAGCGCCTGGGCCTCCTTCCGGATGGCCCGAAGCTGACTCTCTGGGGATAGATCTTCGAAATAAAAATGGCCTTTCTTCGCATCCAGGCCCATGGTCAGGCCCCCAACCCGGACCATAAAGAATTCATCGAGATTTGAACCCAGGATACCCAGAAAACGCACTCGTTCCAAGAGCGGGTTTTCCGGGTTTTCTGCCTCAAACAGCACCCGCCGCTGAAACTTAAGCATGGAAAGTTCCCGATTGAGGTAATTCATCGGGTCGTCGATTAATGCTTCCAATGATCGGCCTTCGAGATTGGTCTCTTTCGCCATCTGGCTCATCCTGGTCTGGTTAGGTCCCATGAAGAAATATGGGTTCAGTATACATGATTATATCGGAGGGTCAAAATGAAGCGAGAGGTTTGTCAGAGCAATCGCAAGATCCCCACGAAAATTTATGCTTGAAATTCTTTTTATCCAAAGGGTGATCGATGATATCTTTTCCCAACTTTCCGCTCTCGCCGACGTCCCCGTCGGCGAAAAAACGAAATTTTTCCCTTTTTGGTTCTGGCTTGTCCAGGTTTGGGTCCGATCAACTAAAGCAATTCGAAGCCAGGGCCGAAAACAAGAAAACAACCTCAGGCTATAATAAGCACATGGACCGAGACACGCTGATGAAAAGAATCGCTGGAAAGATCGCCGATATCCCAACGTCACAGCCACTGCGCGTTGGGGTGGATGGCGTGGATGCGTCTGGCAAGACAGTTTTTGCTGATGCGCTGGCGGACTCCCTGGCTTTCACCCAACGCCAGGTGATCCGCGCCAGCGTGGACGGCTTCCATCTTCCCCGAGCGATTCGCAGGCGGAAAGGCTCGCTTTCCCCGGAGGGTTTTTTCAGGGAGTCCTTTAATTACCCGGCTTTAATCGAAAACCTGCTCAAACCCCTTTCTCCACAAGGCAATCGCCAGTACCGAACTGCGGTGTTTGACCTGCATGCAGACCGGCCAGTTGAAATGCCCTGGCAAACAGCGCCCAAGGACGCCATTCTGGTGATTGACGGTATCTTTCTGTTCAGGCAGATCCTGCTGCCATATTGGGATGTGAAAATCTACCTGCACGCCGATTTTTCACAATCCGTGCCCAGGGGGATTGCCCGCGATCAGCAGCAGATCGGCTCCAGGCAAGAGACCGCCCGCCGGTATCAACAGCGTTACGTCCCGGGGCAGAAAATCTACCTGGCTGAAACTCACCCGCTTGACAAAGCAGACATCCTCATTGACAATAATATTTTAGAAGACCCCGAAATTATTCGCTGTTCAGTTAAGCCCACACCTGAGCAATCTGCACCATAAAGGATAGACGAAAAATGGAGGAAACCATGAATTTTCCAGCTCCTTTTTACCGCTGGCGCCCCCATCCCTGGCACGGCCTCGAAGTCGGCCCCGAACCACCAGACCGCGTCTATGCTTATATCGAAATGACCTCCTTTGACTTCATAAAGTATGAGGTAGACAAGGTCACCGGTTACCTGTATGTGGACCGGCCCCAACGAACATCCTCTCTGACGCCTTCTCTGTATGGCTTTATCCCACGCACCTACTGCGACGAGCGTGTGCGGGAGCTGTCTGAAGGCGCAGCCAGGGGAGATGGCGACCCCCTCGACATTTGCGTTGTCAGCGAACGGCCGATCAACCGCTCGGAAATCTTCTTGAACGCGGTGGTGGTGGGCGTTGTCCAGCTTTTGGATCACGACGAGGCGGATGACAAAATCATCGCCGTGCTGGAAAACGACCATATTTACGGGCATATTCGCCATGTCGAAGAACTGCCGGATGTGATCGTTGAGCGCTTGCAGCATTATTTTCGAACCTATAAGATGGTTGAGGGGGAAGAGCCCGGAATCGAGATCATTGGCACCTTCGGGCCTGAGAAAGCGAAAAAAATCGTGCGTGCGGCCATCCAAGACTATGACGATGCCTTTGGCCGGGGCTAAGCCCAGCAAACCAGCCGCGCTGTTAAAGACGCGCCCAGCCTCAGCTTGTCAGGAATCGACGACCAAGCTAAAATTCATGCATGCGTTTTGACTTATTTTCTCTCTTCCCGGAAGTATTTGAAGCATATTTGAATACCAGCATCCTCAAACGGGCGCAGGAATCCGGCGCCCTGGCAGTACGCGCCCATAACATCCGAGATTGGGCTGCCGACAAACACCACACCACCGATGACACGCCCTACGGCGGCGGCGGCGGGATGGTCATGAAACCGGAGCCGATTTTTGCCGCGGTTGAATCGGTCCTCGGCTCACCGCCGGACTGCCCGGTGATCCTGCTTTCCCCCCAGGGGCGGACCTTCACCCAGGAGATGGCTTTCGAGCTTGCTCACCAAGACCATCTGGCGCTGATTTGCGGCCGTTACGAAAGCGTGGACGAACGCATCCGTCAGCACCTGGTGACGGATTCCATCTCCATCGGCGATTACGTCCTGACCGGCGGCGAACTGCCCGCCCTGGTCATCGTTGACGCGGTCACCCGGCTGCTGCCAGGCGTGTTGGGCGACCCCGAAGCGCCCCTGGAAGACTCTCACGCCAGCGGCCTGCTGGAATACCCCCATTACACCCGCCCGCCTGAATTTCGCGGCTGGCGCATTCCGGAAGTGCTGCTCTCAGGCAATCACGCCGAGATCGCCCGCTGGCGCCGGCAGCAATCCCTCCGGCGGACCCTGGAACACAGGCCTGATCTGTTGAAAAAAGCCGATCTCAGCCAGGAAGACCTGGCCTTTCTGCAAGACCTGGGCTATTCGCCCAGCAACCCAACCAACCCACCATCCCAAGACTGACGGAGAACGCATGCAACCCAAACGACTCGATTATCTCAAAACTTTTTTACTTGGCTTCGGTTTTTTCGGGGTCAGCGTGATCTGGGGCACCTATAACGCCTTCGTACCCCTGTTCCTGGCCAATAGATTCGGCGTCCGACCCGGCTTTATCGGCTTCTTTATGACCATCGACAACATTGCCGCCATCTTTATCCAGCCGGCGGTGGGCGCCTGGTCTGATCAGCTGCGCACCCGGATCGGGCGGCGCCTCCCATTCATCCTGGTGGGCGCGCCCATTGCCGCGCTGGCCTTTGGCATTATCCCCCTGGCATCTGTCCTGCCGATCTTCATGGCCAGTACGGTCACCCTGATCCTCTCGATGGCCGTCTGGCGCACGCCGGTTGTGGCCCTGATGCCCGACATCACCCCTTCGAAATTTCGCTCCCAGGCTAACGGCGTGATCAATTTCATGGGCGGCGTCGGCGCGATCATCTCCTTCCTGGTGGGCTCCCAGCTGTATGACATTAACCAGGCTTATCCCTTCTGGCTGGGTTCCGCGCTGGTTTTGCTGGCCGCCCTGCTGGTGTTCATCTTCATCCGTGAACCCAAGGTCTTTGAAGAACACCCGGATGCGGAACGCCCCAAACTACTCAAGAGCCTGCAGGGCATTCTCAAAGAAAAGGACAAAAGCGCCATCCGCATCTTCCTGGCGATCATGTTCTGGTTCATCGCTTACAATGCCATTGAAGCCTTTTTCACCCTTTACGCCAACAAGCATCTGGGGATGGCTGAGTCAGAGGGGGTCCGGCTGCTCACCCAACTCTCCCTGTTGTTTGTGATCTTCGCACTGCCCGCAGGTTTGCTTGGCGGAAAGTTTGGCCGCCGCAAGACCATCGCCACCGGCATCATCTTTTTGGGCGCCTGCATGCTGCTGATGGCCGTGCTGCCTGTGGATCTGCTGACCACGCTCTTGTTCACCCTGCCGGTGCTGGGTGAGGTGCCTGTGGTGGGCATCATCCTGATGGTCGCCGGGATCGGGTGGGCTTTGATCAACATCAATTCCCTGCCCATGGTCGTCGATCTGACCGATGCTGTGAAAATCGGCACCTACACCGGTCTGTACTATCTTTTCTCCACCTTAGCCGCCATCCTGGGGCCAAATATCAACGGCCTGTTTGTAGAGTTAGCAGGTGGGGACTATTCAGTGATCATGTACATCGGCCCGGTTTTTATGCTCCTGGCGTTGTTGATGATCATCGGTGTGCGCCGGGGAGAAGCCCAACCCGACCCTCACCGGGAGGTAAATTAGGTAAATCTTAAAAAACACTTAAACCACTTGTCTCGTAAGTCAATAGACAATATACTTATTACGATGGTTTTCAATAACCATCCAATGTAATCCTAAAAATCTAAAGGAGGAGTTTACGTATGTCGAAGAAACTGTTCGTTCTCTTGACTGTCCTGGTGATTGGCAGCTTATTCTTAGCAGCCTGCACCCCAACGGAGGAGCCCACCGAAGCGCCGCCGGAAGAAGCGACCGAAGAGCCAGCCGCTGAAACCGACTGCGCCAGCGAAGACGTGTTTTGTGTGGGCCTTGTGACGGATGTTGGTGAGATTGACGACAAGTCTTTCAACCAGTCCGCCTGGGAAGGCGTTGAGCGCGCGGAAGAAGAACTAGGCGCGATCACCAACTATGTTGAGACGCAGGACGCCAAAGACTACATGGACAACATCGGATTGTTCGCCAACGATAATTACGATGTGATCGTCACCGTCGGCTTTGCCCTGGGTGAGGCCACCATCGAAGCCGCCGGCATGTATCCGGATATCAAGTTCATCGGCGTCGATCAGTTCCAGGCTGAAGAAGTTGAGGGCGTTGCTGGCCTGATCTTCGCAGAGGACAAATCCGGCTTCCTGGCGGGTGTCCTGGCTGGAATGCTGACCGAATCCAACACGGTCGCAGCCGTCCTTGGCACCGACTTGGTCCCCCCGGTTGTGGCCTTCAAGGAAGGTTACGAATCCGGTGCGGTTTGGGCCAACCCGGATGCGGAAGTGATTTCCACCTACCACCCCGGCGGGATGGATACAGCTTTCACCGATCCCGAATGGGGCGCCTCAACTGCTGCCCAGGCGATTGAACAGGGCGCGGATGTGGTCTTCGGCGCCGGCGGCAAAACCGGCAACGGCGCGCTGATCGAAACCGCAGGTTATGAAGGCACCTACTGCATCGGCGTGGACAGCGACCAATGGGAAACCGTTCCAGAAGCCCATGACTGCCTGGTCTCCAGCGCCATGAAGCTCATCACCCCCGGCGTGTTTGACCTGATCAATATGGCCAAAGAAGGCAATTTCCCCGCTGGCAATTACCTCGGTGAGGTTGGCCTGGCTCCCTTCCATGATTTCGAAGACGAGATCAGCCAGGAGATAAAAGACAAGATTGATGAGGCACGCCAGGGCCTCGATGCTGGCGAAATCGACACAGGTTTCCCGGTCGAGGAGTAAACCTCCAGCAAAATCAAGTATGATAAAATATCAAGGCGGCGCGCAGGCGTCGCCTTGATTTATAAACCTGACCTTTGATCGGTCGATAACTTATTGGAACTTAATCAGGAGGTTCACAAGTCGTCCATGAGTGAAGAAAACAATCAGCAGTCGGGAGTTCTCTTCTGGCTGAATCAAATCTGGCTGAGCATCCGGGTTCCCCTGGCAGCCATCATCCTCGCCCTGGTGATCGGTGCGGTGATCTTGATCATCTCCGGGGTGAACCCATTGGATGCCTACAAAGCCCTGTTCACCGGCGCCTTCGGTGAAACCCGCTATCTGCAGCGCACACTGGAGAAAGCAACACCGCTGATCCTCAGTGGGCTGTCGGTGGCTTTTGCCTTCAAAGCCGGCCTGTTTAACATCGGCGCCCAGGGCCAGCTGCTGTTAGGCGCCATGACATCGGCCGCCCTCGGTTTTATGATCACTGGCCTGCCGCCCCTCATCCACATCCCCCTGGCACTTTTAGGGGGCCTCCTGGTTGGCGCGTTGTTCGGCGCGATCCCCGGCGCCTTGAAAACCCTGACCGGCGCCCATGAGGTGATCACCACGATCATGTTAAACTACGTTGCCATCAACATCACCGATTATCTGGCCGACGGGCCCTTCAAAGACCCTGCTCCAACAAATGTCGTTGCCCGCACGGAGAGGATTGCGGATTCAGCCATCATCCCCACACCTGTCCTTGAGATGACCGCTGGCATTTTGATCGTCCTGGTGATGATGATCCTGGCAGCCGTGCTGTTCTTCGCCATCCTCAGGAAACGAACATTGAACATCAAGAGCAAGGTGCTGGTCTTCCTCCTGAGGTTTGCCCTGGTCATCAGCCTTGGGGTTGGCTCGGGATTGGTATTGCGCGCCATCGCCCCGGGTTTTTACGCCCAGCCGCTCTCATTCCTGCCCTATACGTCTGTCCCCTTTCCCATCGGCTTCCTGATCGCCATCGTTGTTGCCGCGATCATCTGGTTCATCTTGATGAAAACCAGCTTGGGGTTTGAGATCCGCACCATCGGTCATAATCAATTCGCTGCCAAGTATGCCGGGATGAAGGTTTCCTGGATGTTTATCCTGACAATGGTCATCGCCGGCGCGCTGGCGGGCCTGGGCGGCGCGGTTGAAACCCAGGCTGTGGTCTACCGCTATCAACCAGGATTTAATACCGGCCTGGGTTTCGATGGGATCACGGTGGCCCTTTTAGGCCGGACCCACCCCCTGGGTGTGATCCCGGCAGCTCTGCTGATCGGCGCCATGCAGGCTGGCAGCAATGTGATGCAGTTTGAAGCCGGCGTCCCAGCCGAGATCATCGACGTCATCCAGGCATTGATCCTGTTCTTTGTGGCTGCCGATATGATCGTCCGCTGGATCATCCGGGCTAAATCCACCCCTGGCGAGACACAAAGAAAACTGACCACCGGTTGGGGAAACCAGTGAGGTGACCATGAATTTATTTACATACCTTCGATCGAAAAAAATGATCCTACCTGTCATCGTCGGGCTGGTTGGCCTGGCGGCGGTTTTAGTTTTTTATGCCCTCAATCCGCAGGTCACCACGGCTGTTCTAAGATCGACCATACGCCAATCTACCCCTATCCTGCTGGGCGCCCTGTGCGGCATCATGTGTGAACGGGCCGGAATTGTTAATATCGGCATTGAAGGCCAGATGCTCATGGCTGCTTTTGTCGGATTCATGACCAACGTCTGGACCGGCAATCTGGTAATTTCCATCCTTGCAGGCATTGCCACAGGCGCAGCAATGGGCCTGCTGCATGCCTTTATGTCTGTCACCCTGAAATTAGACCAAATCATTGGCGGCACGGTTCTCAATATCCTTGGGTTAGGCCTGACCGGTTTCTTCTATACCGCCGGACTGACCACCGAGGGCAAGATCGCCCCCCTCAACCTGGGCTTTCTGGCGGAAATCCCCCTGATCGGCCCGGTGCTTTTTAACAATCCCCCCATCACTTACGCCGCCATCATCCTGGTTTTCGTCCTGCAGTTTGTCCTTTTCAGGACCACCTGGGGACTGCGCACCCGAGCCGTTGGTGAACACCCTCGGGCAGCCGACACCCTGGGCATTAATGTTTTCGCCACGCGCTATATCAATGTGATCCTGGGTGGGGCCATTGCCGGCCTGGCGGGCGCCTTTTTGACCCTGGAGGCCGTCGGCTCGTTTGAGCGAGCCATGACCAACGGCCGCGGCTTTGTGGCCCTGGCGGTGATGATCTTTGGCAAATGGAACCCGATCGGCGCCTGGGGAGCATCCTTGCTGTTCGGGTTTGCCAACGCCATCCAGACCCAGATCCAGTTTACCGGCGCCTTGGAGATCCCCCACCAGTTCATCGGCATGCTGCCCTATCTGCTAACCATCATCGTGCTGGCCGGCTTTGTCGGCCGGGCCCGTCCGCCTGCGGCAGACGGGGTCCCCTACGAGAAGGAGTGATCCATGGCCAATCATCAACATGTATTGGAAACACACAATATCACCAAGCGCTTTCCCGGCGTTCTGGCCAACGACCGGGTCAGCATGCATCTCGATGAAGGTGAAATATTGGCCATTCTCGGAGAAAACGGGGCCGGGAAAACCACCCTGCTGAACGTCATCTACGGGCTCTACGACCAGGACGAAGGTGAGATCTTCATCAACGGCCAAAAAACCACCATTGACAATCCCAATGACGCCATCAGTAAAGGGATTGGCATGGTGCACCAGCACTTCATGCTCGTGCAGGTTTTCTCCGTTGCTGAAAACATCATCCTGGGCGCAGAAGTCGGTCAGGCTGGTGTCTTGGATATGAAACAGGCCCGGCGGAAGATCATGGAGATCTCCCAGGCGTATGGGCTCAAAGTGAACCCCGAGGCCCTTGTGGAACAACTCCCCGTGGGGATCCAGCAGCGGGTAGAAATCCTCAAGGCCCTTTTCCGCCAGGCGCGCATTTTGATCCTGGACGAACCAACGGCGGTCCTCACCCCCCAGGAGATTGAAGAACTCTTTGAAGTGATGCGGGAATTGAAATCAAAAGGCGTTTCGATCATCTTCATCACCCACAAACTCAACGAAGTCATGCAGATTGCCGACCGGATCATGGTCATGCGGCGCGGGAAGGTTGTTGGGGAGACCCGGCCAAGTGAAACGGACCAGAGCGAATTGGCCAATATGATGGTCGGCCGTGAAGTGATCCTCAAAGTTGACAAGAAAACCGCTCATCCTGAGGCGCCCGTCTTTGAAGTGGAAAACCTCTCCATCCAGGAAGAAAATCAGCTCCACGCGGTAAAGAATGTTTCCTTAACCGTTCGGGCAGGCGAGATCCTGGGTGTCGCTGGGGTTCAGGGCAACGGCCAAACGGAACTGGCGGAAGCCATCACCGGGCTGCGCGGCTACAAACAGGGATCGGTACGGATCCGGGGAGAGCACATCGCCCAGGAGAATCCGCGTGCCCTGGTTGAGAACGGCATGGCCCACATCCCTGAAGACCGCCAGAAACACGGGCTGGTGCTGCCCTATCCCCTGACGGACAACCTGATCCTTTGCAGCTACTACCAGTACCCCTTCGTTAAAGGGATCACCCGCGATGAGGACGCGATTGAATCTTATGCCAGGGAACGGATCGAACAATTCGATGTGCGCACGCCTTCGCCTTTTATCCCGGCTGCCAATCTTTCTGGCGGCAACCAACAAAAGCTGATCGTCGCCCGGGAATTAAGCCGTGATGTCTCGATCTTGATCGCCAACCAGCCCACACGCGGGTTGGACGTTGGCTCTATTGAATACATCCACCAAACCCTGGTCGAGATGCGCGATAGCGGCGTTGGCATCCTGTTGATCTCTGCAGAATTGGATGAGATCCTATCCCTGTCTGACCGGATTGCGGTCATGTATGAAGGCAAAGTTGTGGCCACCCTGGACGCGGCAGAAGCCACCCGGGAGGAATTGGGGTTGCTGATGGCGGGCTCTACAAAAGAACGCTCGCAGGAAGCCGCCCAATAGCCCTCAAGCTTTAGTTTTTTTATTCATCAACCATCCGGAGCACGCCCACCCGGATGGTTTTTGGGTTGTGCTGGGTATAATATATTTATTCATTGAACAGATGAGGAGGAGGATGGCCCTGGCGAAACCCGTCTATTTGGATTACAACGCAACCACGCCCCTGAGCGAATCAGTTATCGAAGCAATGCAGCCTTTCCTCGAAGTGCATTTCGGCAACCCTTCCTCGCAGCATTTCTACGGCCGGATCGCACATCAGGCCGTGGAGACGGCAAGACGGGA
Source organism: uncultured Candidatus Brevefilum sp. (assembly GCA_964558525.1). Classification (GTDB taxonomy): domain Bacteria; phylum Chloroflexota; class Anaerolineae; order Anaerolineales; family Anaerolineaceae; genus Brevifilum. The sequence goes on along the minus strand of CAZLEK010000007.1, from coordinate 5,890 downwards.
GATAGCCCAGCTGATCGGGGCGCAGCCCGGCGAGATGCTCTTCACCAGCGGCGGGACCGAAGCCAATAACCTGGCCCTGCTCGGCGCGGCCCGGGCAGATAAACATCAACGGCGCCACATCATCACCAGCGCTGTCGAGCACCCAGCGGTGACAGAAGTCTGTAATTTTTTGGAAACACAGGGCTTTGAAATCACCACCCTGCCGGTGGATGAATACGGGCTCGTCGCCCCCGGGGATCTCCAATCCGCCTTGCGTTCAGACACCCTGCTGGTGAGCATCATGCATGCCAACAATGAGGTTGGTACGATCCAACCGATCGAAACCCTGGCCGATCTTACCCACAGAAATGGGGCCCTGTTCCACACAGACGCAGCCCAATCTGTTGGGAAAATCCCTGTGAACATAAAAGAAATCGGGGCAGACCTGCTGTCGATTGCCGGGCACAAGCTTTACGCCCCCAAAGGCGTGGGTGCACTCTATATCCGTGAGGGTGTCCAGATTGAAAAGGTCACCTTTGGCGCCGGGCAGGAGCACGGCCTGCGCCCGGGAACCGAAAACGTCCTTGAAATTGTGGGCCTGGGTCAGGCAGCCCGGGACGCCCGCCAAGAACTGGAAGCCAACCGGGCACACTTCAGCAAAATGCGCGACCGGCTCCAAGCCGGACTGCATGCTGCTCTCGGAGAAGAGAACCTGCGCATTAACGGTCACCCTGCAAAACGGCTCCCGAACACCCTGAGCATCTCATTTAAAGGTGTGCGAGCAAACGACCTGCTGGATAAAATCAGTCCTGTTGTGGCCGCTTCCGCCGGCGCGGCCTGCCATGCGGACCAGGTGCAGATCTCAAGCGTGCTGGCTGCGATGCAAGTCCCCGTCGAATGGGCCCAGGGAACCCTGCGTTTTTCCGTCGGCCGGATGACGCGCCCCGGAGAAATTGATCGGGCAATCAGGGCCATTGTGCAGTCCCTTAAACAGTGAAAGGTAGATAAATGGAGGAAATCCGTCCCCCCCAGCCCATCCCCTACCCCAATAACCCCTTGATCAAATCCCTCTACCGCCTGCCCATCCCCCTCTACCGGCTTGGGCTGGGCGCTTTGATCGGGAAATACATCCTGGTGGTTTCCACCTTTGGGCGGAAATCGGGCAAAATCCGCCGTACGCCGGTTGAGTACCACCGTCACAAAGGCAGGATCTATGTCATCAGCGGCTTCGGAAACAAGCCAGACTGGTTCCAAAACCTGCAAAAAAATCCCCACGCAGGGCTGAATATTGGCAGCCAGAGGTTTTGTGCTGCAGCTCACAAGCCCGAAACCACAGCTGAATGGGAGGGGGCGATGGCCTTCCTCAAATCCAGCCCGGTGGCCCAGCTCAGCGAACCGGGCTTGGCGGCGCAGCTGGAAGATGGCGCCGTCCAAGAGATGATCAAAAACTGGCCCATCCTCATCTTCGAACCCTCAGACGACCCCTGCCCACCCCCTCTGGAAACCGACCTGGCCTGGGCCTGGCCGCTGATCCTGCTGGCTGGGGCCTGGATTCTGTTGGCGGCCTGGCTGCATCATCACAAGAATAAATCAGACAGTTAATGGCGCCTGTTTTATTAGCTTGTTTTAAGCCCTCGCCGGCAATTACTTTTTGCTGACACGACCCTAAAAGTTGATTGTCAGAGCTGTTTGACCAGCAGGTTGACTGCGTTAAGTTGCCCCGGTGATATGCGCTGCCGGGGCCTCTCTACTGCGCATAAACGGAAAGTGTATTTGTTCCTGCAAAATATCGTTTGTGACTTTTGGATGTCTCGATCAACAATCGTTAATGACTGCCGTTAGTCATTAATCCCTGGTTGGGCATCCGTGACGATGGGCTGCTTTTCAACACGCTCTACTGATTGGCTGAAAGGACCATTTGATTTCCACCGGGCCTACCGGGCAGGATGATTCGGAAACTGGTTCATGAAAAATCAATCCATGCCGGTAGAATCAAACCCAGGGGTTGCGCCGCCCTGAGCACCCCCAAGAATTTCATACTAGGAGAGACCCTGGAATTGATAAGCGCTCCTCCAACGCCCAGGCATTTGTGCCTAGCGCTGATGGCCAATAGAAAGCCGGTTAAAAATCCAGCATGGGTCCTCGAAGGAGTTGAAACACTCGACGATACGCCTGGTGGGTAGGTTGTTTCTGGCAGGTTGTCTAATGAATTTTTAACACCAATAATTAAACTCAAGATCAGAACCTGATAAAATCTTGGGTTGGTAATCAAATAGAACGGTAAAAATACACAACGTCAAAAAAAAATTAACAGAGAGGAAAGCGCATGTCCGTCGTCAAGTTCAATACCATTAACAAACGCTTTGGCCAGACTCAGGCCGTCGACAACCTGAGTTTTGAAGTCAAACCCGGCGAGATCTTCGGCCTTTTGGGTCCCAACGGCGCTGGAAAAACCACATCGATCCGGATGATCTTAGATATCTTTGAGCCAGATTCCGGCGAGATCTCGGTTTTGGGTGGTCCCATGGATGAGGCAAAAAAGAACCGCATCGGCTATCTCCCGGAAGAACGCGGCCTATACCAGGATATCCCCCTGGAACGCTGCCTGACCTTCCTGGCGACCCTCAAAGGGATGGAAGAAAAACAGGCAAAAACCACCCTCGAAGATTACCTGAAGCAGTTTGACCTTTACGAGCACCGGGATAAAAAAGTCAAAGAACTCAGCAAGGGGATGCAGCAAAAAGCCCAGCTGATCACCACCCTGGTGCACGACCCCGAACTGGTGATCATTGATGAACCCTTCACCTCGCTTGACCCGGTCAACACCGAAATGGTCAAAGATATGCTTGAGATGAAGCGCGATGAAGGCAAAGCGATCATCATGTCCACCCACCAGATGAACCAGGTGGAAGAACTTTGCGACCGGATCCTGCTGATCGATCACGGCCGGCGCGTGCTCTACGGCACCCTGCGTGAAATTCAAACCCAATTTTCTTCAAAAGATATCCTGGTAACCCCACTGTCCGCATTGCCAGATAACATTCCGGGTGTGGCAAACATAAAAAAACTCAATGGGCGTTATCAACTGGTCTTGCAAGAAGACGCCGAACCCAAGCACATCCTTAAAGACCTGGTGAACAAAGGCGTGGATTTAATTGAATTTGAAATTGCTGTTCCGCCGCTGAACGAGATCTTCATCCAGGTCGTTCAGCATAAGGAGGATGATCATGGGTAAGATTTGGCAGATCATTAAATATGAGTACCGCCGGCATGTGTTTCAAAAGCGGTTTCTTTTCAGCCTGTTAAGCCTCCCCATCGCCGCTGGCGCAATGGTGCTGGTGGGGGTTCTGGTCGCAGTCCTCTCCATTGACGCCTCGCCCGTTGGTTACATCGATCGCTCCGGGGCCCTTCAGATATCCGAACAGACCGGCGAAGAGGGCACCATTTTTGAGCCCATCATCGAGTTCAAAGACTACCAGGACGCAGACCAGGCCCGAGCAGATCTGGAAGCGGAGGAGATCCAGGCTTACTACATTATCCCTGAAGACTATCCCCAATCCCTGAAGATTGAAGTGGTTTTTTTTGATGAGCCCGGAACCGGGGTTCAGGCTCAATTCAACCGGATGATCCGGAACAACCTTGATACCTTCGAAGGTTTGGACCCGCAAGTAAAACAAAGGCTCCAGGAGGGCGGCGATGTGACCGTCGCCTCACTGGATGGCAGCCGCGAAATGCGGGAGGACCAGTGGTTTTTAATCTTCACGCCCTTCATCGCCGGGATTATGTTTTTAATCGTGGTGATGACCAGCGGAGGGTATCTGCTCCAGGCCGTGGTCGAAGAAAAAGAAAACCGGACCATGGAAATCGTGATCACCTCCGTCACCCCCAACCAATTGATGACCGGAAAAATCATTGGCAACATCGCTGTGGGTCTCACACAGCTTGTGGTCTGGCTGGTTTTTAGTTGGATCGCGCTTCTGGTAGGCGGTCTTTTCTGGCCGCCTTTGCAGGCCTTTGCCCTCCCCACCGATTTTGCCCTGGTTCTGATTTTCATGCTGCTGCCAGCCTTCATAATGGTTTCAGCCATCATGGCAGCCATTGGATCAACCATGACAGAAATGCAGGAAGCCCAGCAGGTTTCGGCCCTGTTTTCACTTCCCATCACGATCCCATATTACCTATCAACCCCGATCATGATGAATCCGAATGGGGTTCTGGCGGAAATTTTGAGCTACTTCCCGCTGACTTCTCCCATCACTATCCTGATGCGGATGGCTTTCACAGTCGTCCCCACCTGGCAGATCATGATCAGTATTTCTCTCCTGGTCCTGTTTGCAGCCCTGGCCATTTGGTTCGCCGGCCGGGCCTTCAGGATGGGCATGCTGCGCTATGGAAAAAAGCTGTCGATTAAAGAAATTTTTGGAAAGCGAGTGGAAAAATGAAGAAGACCTGGCTCGTACTTAAAACAGAGTTCATCAACACCTTGACCCGCCGCTCCTTTCTTTTGACCCTGGTGTTGGTACCGCTGATCCCGGCCCTGATCCTGGGTGGAATCGCTTTGTTCAGCGGTGACGATGATGGGGGCAATGGCGGTGGGATCTTTCAGCCCCAACCGCCCGAAAACCTATCAGAAGGCTATGTTGACCAGGCTGGGATCATTGAAGTGATTCCAGATCGGTTCGAGGAAGCGCGTCTGGTGGCCTATCCTGATGAAGCGGCGGCGAAACAGGCTGTCCAGCAGGGTGAGATCTCAGCATATTACCTCATCCAGGAGGATTTTATCGAAACGGGGGCCGTTCGCTACGTGCGGGAGGATTTCAACCCGCTTTCCGCCATGGACTCCAGCAACATCATCCAGGAGGTGATCGAATTCAACCTGCTCGGCGCAGACCCGCAGCGCTATCAATTGTACAAGGACCCGGTTCAGATCCAAGCGGTTGACCTGGACCCGGAAGAAACAGAGCGTGACCAAGACACCCCCCTGGCGTTCTACCTGCCGTACGGCGTCACCATGCTGTTCTACGTGCTGATCCTGACCTCAGCCAGCCTGATGCTTAACAGCCTCGCGAAAGAAAAAGAGAACCGGGTGATGGAGATCTTGATGAGTTCAGTCCGGCCCAACCAACTCCTGGCGGGCAAGATCCTTGGCTTAGGTTTGGTGGGCTTGCTGCAGATGGTCTTTTGGATGGGCTCAGGCTTATTGCTCTTGCGCCTGGGCGGCTCAACCCTGAATATCCCGCCCAGCTTGCAGCTTTCCACCGAACTGCTCTACTGGGGCGTCCCATTCTTCATCCTCGGATACCTGCTGTATGCCACCATCATGGCAGGCGCAGGCGCCCTGGTACCGAATGTCAAGGAGTCAACCCAGGCGACCTTCATTGTTGTCCTCCCGATCCTGGTTCCGCTGCTTCTGGTGGGTGTGATCATCAATCAGCCAGATGCACCACTGCCGGTGATTTTAAGCCTGATCCCCTTTACGGCCCCAAACACCATCATGACCCGGATGGCAGTGACCTCCGTTCCGATCTGGCAGCTGCTGACGGCCATGGCTTTGATGGGAATTACGATCTTCTTCCTGATCCGTGCGGTGGCCAATATGTTCCGCGCTCAACTCCTTTTAACCGGGAAGAAGTTCAGCCTGGGGCTGTACTTAAAAGCGCTCACGGGCAGGGACCTTGACGCCAGTGATCTATCTGAAAGCTGACAGCCAGCCCAAAAATATCCGAGAATTCCGACGGCGCCTGCCAATGATGCTCTGGCAGGCGCCTTTTATCGCTTTGGCTGCAGGTTTCTATCAAAGCAGCTGAACACTCAGCGCCCCTGCGTGTCTCCTGATGCGTAAGCATACGGCTAACATGGTAACTGCTCAGCCTGATAAATAATTTGGTAAAGAGTAAAAAAATATCCTATT
>CAZLEK010000006.1:0-63503 GCA_964558525.1 uncultured Candidatus Brevefilum sp. | reverse complement strand
AAAACGGCCGAAATCAATTTTCAATATCCCAAGTACAATCCCAAGATATCTACTCACCAGGGTGATCGCAAAGTTAGAGGTATTGAAATAATTGGCTCCCCGCAACGTCCTCGTTGCGGGGAAATGAGTAAGGAAGGCGTAAATATTATTTCAATAGAGAAATTTGCAATAAAAACTGGCTTTTTTCGCCGACGAGGACGTCGGCGAGAGCGGAAAGTTGGGAAGAGAACCCATCGATCACCCTTCGGATAAAAAGTATATCAATCATAACTTTTCTGGGGGACCTTGCGATTACCCTGATCTACTCACCCTTCAAGGATCGCTGGAGCAATTCTCGTGTAAGCTGGGGATCGGCCTTGCCGCGCGTTTCACGCATGACCTGGCCCATGAACCAGCCCAGCAGCCCCTCCTTACCGCCCCGGTAACCGCTGACCTCCTCTGGGTGCGCTGCCAAGACCTTATCGATGGCTGCCTGCAGGGCCGCGTCATCGCTGACCTGCGCCAGGCCCTCTTCCTCAACAATGCTTGCGGGAGGTTTGCCGGTTTCCTGGACCTTCGCCAACACGGATTTTGCCGTAGCGTTGTTGATCATGCCCCCATCCACCATCTGAATCACCTCGGCCAGGTGCTCGGGGGACAGCACCAACGCATCCGCCTGGAGACCCAAATCATTGGTCATGCGCAGCACTTCGTTCATGATCCAGTTGGACACGGTCTTCGGTTCCGCGCCGTAAGCTTTGACCGCCGCTTCGAAATATTCTGAGATCGGCCGGTCGCCGGTGAGGATGTCGGCGTCATATTCGGGCAAGTCATATTCCGCCATGAAGCGCGCCCGGCGCGCCAGCGGCAGTTCCGGCAGCTGCTCAAGCACCCCATCCCGCCAGGTTTCATCCAGCTCCAGGGGCAGCAAATCCGGCTCGCGAAAATAACGGTAGTCCGCTTCGGTCTCCTTGGAGCGCATCTTGGTGAGACGCTGGTGGGCGTCATCCCAATCCAGGGTCCAGGCCTGCACTTTACCGCCAGTCTCCACCAGCGCCGTCTGACGTTCAATTTCCTTGTTGATCGCCGAACGCACGGCCTCGATCGAGTTGACGTTTTTGATCTCGGTCTTGGTGTTCAGGACAGTGCTGCCCGGCTCCCGAATGGAAACGTTGGCGTCACAGCGCAGATGGCCTTTTTCCATGTTCGCTTCGGAGACGCCCAGCCAGCGTAATAACTGCCGCAGTCGGATCAGGTACTGCGCGGCTTCATCGGCCGAACGCAGGTCAGGCCCGGTGACCATCTCCACCAGCGGAACGCCGCAGCGGTTGAAATCCACATAGCGCCGTCCGTGCTCATGCTTGGTTTTGCCGGCATCCTCTTCTAAATGCAGCTTATTGATGTTCACCCGGCGCATGCGTCCCTCGGGCATGGGTACGTCAAGATACCCGCCATACCCCAACGACAGGTCATACTGTGAGATCTGGTAACCCTTGGGCAGGTCAGGGTAGAAGTAATTCTTGCGGTCAAAGTAGGAGATCAGGCGGATCTCAGAATGCATGGCCGCCGCCAGCAGCGCGCCCTTTCGCACGGCCGCTTCATTCAGGACTGGCAGGACCCCCGGCAGGCCCGTGCAGACCGGGCAAATGTTGGTGTTGGGCGGGTCTTCCCAGGAATCGGCCTTGCAGCCGCAGAAGATCTTGGTGGTGGTGTTCAATTGAATGTGGGTTTCAAGCCCAATCACAGCTTCAAAGTCAGTCATTGTTTCTTCCTTAGGTGTCAAACAGGAGTCCAGTGACTCAATTTTTCAGCCCAGCTGGCTATCACTGGATAGCGCCAATTGTGCCCCGAAAACAGAAATAAGGCCGCGACAAGATCAACCAGGTTAAGACACAGGAGCAGAACTGCTGCCAAACCGATCCCGCTTGATGTGAGCAGCATCAGCAAAACCGTGAGGACCACATAAACTAACGGGGTTTCAGGCGCAAGGAGATCAGCAACGATATTCGTCCCCAGCCAGATCGCAATCATCAAGATGAACAGAGTCAAGAAAGACAGCATCACCAGCAATGTCGCTGTTAACCAAACAAATCCATCAAATAATCCTGCCTGGATGGCATGAAACCTCACCCTGGGTGAATCATCCATTTTAAATATCCAGATGATCAAAGCAGGAACCAAACCCAGCAAGTAAGCCAGGCCTGCCAGGGTTCGTTCATCCGCCGGTACAGTTTGGATTAACTTTGGGGTCATTGGCTTGTTCCATTCAAGCTAAAACCTGCGGTTTGAGCGCTCGCCAGTCTGCGCCGGCCGTTGCCTGTTCAAAAGCAGCCCCAGCCTGGAAGAGGGTTTCTTCCATGAAATCGGGCGCCAGGAGCTGTACGCCGATGGGCAGCCCCTCTGTATCCAGCCCAGCCGGCAGGGAAATGCCCGGCACGCCGGCGTGGTTGGCGGGGACCGTCAGCTGGTCTGCATACTGCATGAGGAGCGAATCGCCGTAAACATCGGCCATTTTGAAGGCGGTGGTGGGCGTGGTCGGTGTGAGCAGCGCATCCAGACGGTAGGCGCCTTCCGGGTCAAAAGCGGCCTCAAAATCAGCGCGGATCATCGAACGAACCTTAAGGGCGCGCTGGTAGTACTGCTCGCTGTACTGGGCAGCGCTGACGTACATCCCCATCAGGATACGCAGTTTGGGCTGGAGGCCAAAGCCCTCCGCCCGGGTCTTGCGGTACATCTCCCGCAAATCTTTGAATTCCGAATCGGTGCGGTAGCCGTACTTAACGCCGTCGAACCGGTGCAGGTTCGAGGCAGCCTCCACCCGGCTGATGACGAAATAAGCCGGGATGCCGTAGGCGGTGTTGGGCATGGGGATATCTTCCACAATTTCAGCGCCCTGGTCTGCCAGGGCTTCAGCTGCCTGCAGCGTGGCCGCCCGGATCTCTTCCGGTAATTCCTGTTTTCTCAGCTCGCCCGTCTCCGGGTCTGGGAAGGTGATCTGCATGTAGTCGGGCGAAAGGCCGATCCGCAGACCTTTCACCCCCCGGTCAATCGTCGCCAAATAGTCCGGCACCGGCTGTGCCGCGGCAGTGCTGTCCCGCCGGTCTTCCCCGGCCATGACGGAGAGCATTAAGGCGGCATCACGCACGTCACGGGCCACAGGGCCGGGGCAGTCCAGCGAGGAGCCAAAGGCAATCAGCCCATAGCGTGAGACACGGCCGTAGGTGGGCTTGAGGCCGACCACGCCGCAAAACGCAGCCGGCTGGCGGATCGAGCCGGCGGTGTCCGTTCCCAGGGAAAGGGGCGCTTCGCCGGCCGCCACCGAGGCGGTGGACCCACCCGAGGAGCCGCCCGGCACATGGTTGGTGTTCCAGGGGTTGCGGGTGGAAGGCTGAAAGGCCGAGGATTCCGTGGAAGAACCGTAGGTGAACTCGTCGAGGTTGACCTTGCCCAGGGTCAGCGCCCCGGCGGTTTCCAACCGTTCCACGGCCGTGGCCGTGTAGGGCGCGACAAAGTTCGCCAGGATGCGCGAAGCCGCTGTGGAGGGCGTGCCTTTGACGCAGAAGATGTCCTTGACCGTGATGGGGACGCCAGCCAGGGGCCCGACCCGGCCGCCAGCGCTCACCCGGGCGTCAATCACCTGCGCCTGCTCGTAAGCCCGGTCCTTGGTCAGCGTAATGAAGGCGTGCACCCTCTGGCGATCTTCGTCAGTCAGCTCGCCAGCGTCCAGGCTGCCCGGCCGGCCGTCCACCGCCGCCACCCGCGCCAGGGCTGCTTCCAGCACCTCAACAGCGGTAATTTCGCCAGCCTGCACTTTTTCAGCAATTGTAAAGGCCGATTGGTCTATGATGTTCATAGGCGTTATTCCAATTCCGTGTGGGGGATATCCGGCACGATGATATAGCGGTCCTCCACCTGAGGGGCCTGATCCAGGATCTCATCCGGGTTGTCGCAGGGCGCCCAAACATCCTCCCGCAGGGAGGGTTTGGTCTCGCGGTCATAAGCGACACCGTGCAGCGTGATCGGCAGATCGGCCTCGAGGGGCACAGCTTCCAGCTGATGGATGGCCTTCAGCTGCTGGTTCAGTTCCCGGCGCAGGTAGTCTGCTTCCTGAGGGTCAAAGGCAAAGGCGGCCAGTTCAACCAGGTGTTCAAAGGATTCAGGGGTGATTTCATCGGTCATAGACGATATCTTTCTGTAACTAGATTATTACACTGGTCTTTTCTGATGATATATGATACCTTAAACCTATTGGGAATGAGACCCTGGGGATTTCTAGCCAGGGCAATCGCAAGATCCCCACGTGAAGTTATGATTGAAATTCTTTTGATCCGAAGGGTGATCGATGGGATCACATCCCAACTTTCCGCTCTCGCCGACGTCCTCGTCGGCGAAAAACGCCATTTTAAAGGCAAATATCTTTACTGAATGAATTTTGACGCCTTCTTGACCCATTTCTCTTACTTTGCGATCACCCTGATTTCTAGCAGCCATTAATACGAGTGAAAGGTACTGCATGGCCCACGCCAGACCAACACCCGATCCCTATTTTCAACTCGCCAGTTACCTGGATACCCTGCCGGCAGGCTACCCGGCCACAGACAGCGGTGTGGAAATTGATCTGCTCAAAAAGCTGTTCACAGAACCAGAAGCCAAACTGGCCCGGCACCTGCGGCTGCTCAGCGAACCCATCGAGGTCATCGCTCGCAGGGCAGGTTGGTCCCCAGAAGAGACTGACAGCATCTTGAAACAGATGGCCCATAAGGGGTTGATTGCAGCCAGCTTTGCGTTGGATGGTAACTCGCAATATGCAGTCAGCCAGTTTGTGATCGGGTTTTGGGAAGGCCAGGTAAACCGGCTGGATCAGGAAGCTGTGGATTTATTCGAAACCTACGGTCCGATCTGGTTTGAACAGGGGCCCTGGAAAACCCTCCCGCAGGTGCGCACCATCCCGATCCACGAAACGATCCCCGTCCGGACCGAGGTGCTGGCCTATGAATCTGCTGAGGCCATTCTGAGATCGAAATCGCTGATCGCCGTCCAAAACTGCATCTGCCGGCAGGAAGGGGCCCTCCTGGGGGAGCCCTGCGGGAAGCCATTGGAAACCTGCCTGAGTTTTGATAGCGCGGCCCAGAGCAGCATTGCCCTCGGACGGGGACGCCCGATCAGCCTGGACGAAGCCCTGGAAATTGTGGATCAAGCCCAGGAGGCCGGCCTGGTGCTGCAGCCGGCCAGTTCTCAGAACCCCATTTTTATGTGCGCCTGCTGTGACTGCTGCTGCGGCGTTCTGCGCCAGATCAAACAAGAGCCCAACCCCGCCAGCCTGGTGATGAGCAGCTTCATTGCCGCCTATGATGAATCGCTGTGCAGCGAATGCGGCGCCTGCCTGGCGATCTGCCCGATGGAGGCCCTGGAAGAACTACCATCCGGGGCAATCCAGCTTAGCCCGGAGCGCTGCATCGGCTGCGGCCTGTGCACCACCCGCTGCCCAACCGGCGCCCTGGTGCTAGAGCGAAAAGCCTCCAAGGATCAGCCTAAGGTCCCTCGCAACACAACCGCCACCTACCTGCAGCTGGCAGCGAAACGCGGTTTGGGCACGCTGGCCGCCAACGGCTGGCTGCTGATCAGGGCCTGGTTTGAGAACCGGTTTCAAGGAAGATAACCCTTTCTGAAACCACTCAAACCTGAGTAAAAACAGGATAGAGATTTAGGGTGCGCTCATAAGAGGAGCGCACCCTGCAAAACACCGGTATTTTTCGAGCGCCCATTTATTAACTTTGCCGTCGTGTGCCCAGTTCTTCCAACTGCATCATACGTGTTTTGTATGGTCTGTGCACCAATCAATGTCTAAATGGAAACCACTGGGACCCCTGAGTAGGTAGTTACTCTCGATATTAATTAAGAGCACCATCCTTGCCTGGGCCTATGTTGGCCATCTCACCCGACTTTCTCATTTTCTGGTCCTAAAAACCTTTTTATCCTAGTTAATACCTTTTTAGGTAATAGGTGCAAGGCAGACATACCCCAACTTGGATCTTGCAAGGATCGTGATGATCTCCCTTTAATCGATCGGGCCGAGATCCTCTTGGGCCCAGGAGGAGAAAAATTAGGAGAACATTGTGGAGATGGGACGAGCAGTGATATTGGTAGGTTGGGGATTACGATCTCTCATTTAGTGGCAGTAGGAAAGGTGGTTTATTCTACCCCCTCACCTCACTCCTCTCCCCCCACGAGCATGGGGGGAGAGGAAGAAGGATGCTGGACAACCTAGCGTTAAGATCAATCTATTCTCAATTCGTGTCCTGAAAATCGCTTTTTTACCCGTAAAGTTGACGCAAATATGGACAAATGAAAAACTCAGTTTTAATAAAGAGCGCCGTCCTTGCCTGAGCCTAAGTTGGCCATCTCAGGATATGCCTGCCACTAATAATTCGATGGGAACTTATAATAAGCTTGTCGGGAATATATCGGCCCTGCGCACCCGATGATGTTTGAGGCTGAAATGCAAAGTCGCTCGAAAAGTTCAACCACTGCTCAAAGGGATTGGCTTCCAATAGCCGTGTTTTTTATTGGATTGTTAGCTTATCTCCTCACGCGCCTGATCCGGCTGCCGGATTTTCCGATCTATTTCTTCTCTGACGAAGCGATCCAGACGCAGCATGCAGCAGATTTGATCACCAATGGGTTTCAGGGACCAGACGGCGCTCTCCTGCCAACCTATTTTGAGAACGGCGGCCAGTACAACCTGAGCCTATCCGTCTACCTCCAGGTGCTGCCGATGCTGCTGTTTGGCAAATCCATCTGGATCACACGCGGCGTTTCCGCGGTTGTTTCTCTCCTGCTACCGATTTTTACAGGTTTAATCTTAAAAGAGGTCTTCAAAATCAAATTCTGGTATTTGGCGCCGCTGCTGGCTGCCATCATCCCTGCCTGGTTCCTGCATTCACGCACCGCCTTTGAGACCGTCTTGATGACCAGCTTTTACGCCGGGTTTATTTATTTCTATTTGCACTACCGACAAGATCACCCCAAAGCACTGCACCCCGCGCTGATCTTCGGCGCGCTGGCCTTTTATGCTTACAGCCCAGGCCAAGTCATTGTGGTGGTGACGGGCGTCCTGTTCCTGATCGCGGATGCCCGTTATCACTGGCGCCACCGCCGGGTCGCACTGATCGGCCTGGGAATCTTGTTCCTGTCCGCCCTGCCCTACATCCGTTTTTTGCTAACCCGGGAGGGGGCAACCCGCCAACACCTGACCCTGCTCAATACCTATTGGGTCAAGCCCTTGCCGCTCCATGAAAAATTGGTGATGTATGTCATCCGCTACCTGCAGGGATTCAATCCCCTCTACTGGTTCTGGCCGAACCCATCTTTTCTTGAACGGATTTGGCCAGGGATTACCCTCCCCGCCTGGCTTTTCTCCAACCAGCACGACCTGGCACGACACACCATGAAAGGCTACGGGCACTTCCCCCTGGTCATTTTCCCCTTTTTGGCTGTCGGGTTTGTTCGATGCTTCCGGAATTTCAAGAGACCCGCGCATCGTGCGCTCCTGCTGGCGCTGCTGGCGGTCCCCAGCGGAGCCGCCCTGGTCGATTGGGGAATCACTCGCGGGATGGCTTCCATCGTTCCATTTATCCTGCTGATCGCCCTGGGTCTGGCAGCAGCCCTTGATTGGCTGGGCCACAAAACGCCTCATTGGCGGCCCTGGATCCTCCCGGGAGCCGCCTGCATTCTGATGGCCGCCTTCAGCTTCTGGATGCTCAACGACGCCCTGCAGCAGGGACCCACCTGGCACCGAGATTACGGCCTGAGCGGCATGCAGTACGGCGGCCGGCAGGTCTTTACCCGCGCCTCGGAAATCGCCCGGGCTGAACCTGAGACCACCGTCCTGGTCAGCTCCACCTGGGCTAACGGCGCGGATGTGCTGATGCGCTACTTCGGGGATGACCTCCCCAACCTGAAAATGGGCAACATCAACGCCTTTGCCTTCCAATACCAGCCCTTGGACCGCCGGACCCTCTTCGTGATGACTGAAGAGGATCTGACGTTAATTGAAGAGTCTGAAAAATTTACCCATGTTTCCCTGGAGGAAACCCTGCCTTATCCCGATGGTCGGACCGGGTTTTATTTTATCCGGTTGGAATATGTGGATGACATCCATGCGATCCTCGAGGCCGAACGGGAGGCGCGCCAGGCTCTCCAATCGAAAACCCTGGTTATCAACGATAAAACCGTCCGGGTGCAATACGCCATCCTGGATATGAATGAGATCGACCAGGCTTTTGACGACGACCCCACCACGCTGATCCGCACGCTGGAGGCCAACCCACTGCGTCTGATCCTGAATTTCTCCGAGTCCATCGATATCCGCGCGATCACCCTGCAGATCGGCGGTACGCCCACGGAAATCAGGCTCACTGCTCAAAAGGGCAGCGAGGAACTTGAAACACTCGAGAAGGCGCTTCCCGCAGCGGCAGTCAAACGGAAGGTCACGCTAACTTTCAATCAAGTCCTGGCAGTCGATCAACTGCTGATCGAAGTGCTCAATCCTCACGATGGCGAGATCGCCCACGTCCACCTGTGGGAAGTATGCCTGGAATAAGCTTCTGGGAGTGATCCTGCTCAGCTAGAGCCGCCCCAACCACAGGTATAATGGAAAACACGTTAACCCAACCACAATGGAACGAGGAGCCATGACTGGAAAACTAAACTGGATTGATGAAGAACTTGAGAGCCTGAAGGAATCCGGGCTTTATAACGAAATCCGCACCCTGAGCTCACCCCAGGGCGCCTGGCTGATTGTCGACGGCAAGCGGGTGCTTAATTTTTGCTCGAACAATTATCTGGGTCTGGCCAATCACCCCCACCTGGTGCAGGCCGCCCAGGATGCCATGGACGAATACGGCGTGGGCCCCGGCGCGGTCCGCACCATCGCCGGAACGATGGACCTGCACCTGCAGCTTGAAAAACGGATCGCCAAATTTAAACGTGTGGCCGATGCGATCACTTTCCAATCCGGGTTTACCGCCAACACCGGCACGATCCCCGCGCTGGTTGGCAAACAAGATGTGATCTTCTCGGATGCGCTCAACCACGCCTCGATCATCGACGGCTGCCGGCTTTCTGGCGCGGACATCCTCCGCTACGAGCATGCCGATCCCAGTTCCCTGAAAGCAGTTATTGAGGAACATGCAGGCCAATACCGCCGCGGGTTGATCGTCACCGACGGCGTGTTTTCCATGGACGGCGACTACCCGCCGCTGGACAAACTGGCTGAGATCGCCAAACAATACGACCTGATGTTAATGGTCGATGACGCCCATGGGGAAGGCGTGCTGGGTGAAGGCGGCCGGGGGATCGTAGACCACTTCCAGCTGCACGGCCAGGTGGATGTGGAGGTAGGCACGTTTTCTAAAGCCTTCGGCGTGATGGGCGGGGTGGTGGCCGGCGACGCCCGCATCATCCGATGGCTGCGCCAGCGCGGGCGCCCGTTCCTGTTCTCTTCCGCGGTGACGATCCCAGATGTGGCCGCCACCATTGCCGCCATCGACCTGCTGGAAGAATCCACCGAGCTGGTGGATCAACTCTGGTCAAATGCAGATACCTTCAAAAAAGAAATGGGAAGGCTTGGCTTTGACACCGGCAAAAGCATGACCCCCATCACGCCGGTGATGCTGGGTGAAGCCAAACTGGCCCGCGAGTTCAGCCGCCGCCTGTATGACGAGAAGGTTTTTGCCATGGCGCTGGGTTTCCCAACTGTCCCACGCGGGATGGCCCGCATCCGGGTGATGATCTCCGCCGCCCACACCCAGGAAGACCTCGAGACCGCCCTGGCTGCCTTTGCCAAGGTTGGGCGCGAACTAAGGGTTATCGATTAATACTTAATCTCAAACATTGCGTCATACCAATCAATAGAGAGAAACGTAGCGACGTTGCGTACAACGTCGCTACGAGCAAGCGCCTATACTGGGCGCACCCAAACAAAAAGCGCCCGTATGGGCGCTTTTTGTGCATCACTAATTATTTTCAAGCAGCGGGCTTCTCTACCTTCGGTTCTTTGAAGGGATCGTAGTCAGGGTTAGTGCCTGACCAGCAGCAGCCAGGCTGCTTAAAACTATTGCAGGCCAACCCACGCGAGCAGCGGTGGGCGATGATGCGCGGGGTCTGTTCCGGGAGGAAGGTGGCTGGATAGACGATCTCCGCCTCCAGGGCGACTTCCTCACCAGCACGGTCGCAATAGGAAATCTTGATTACTTCCCAATTTTTGTATGCCATGAGGCTACCTCCGTTTTGAACCAACCATTACCAATAAATCTCTACAAAGATTATAACACAACCCGTTTTGACTCGAAACCCACCTGCGGAAGGGCTGATTTTGGGACAATCAATCCTCTTGAACTTCCCGGAAGGACCCCTCCACCACCTCCGGCGGGGATTCCGAAACAGCGCTGTCTTGGGATACCGGCTGGCGTAAAGCATTGCGGTGCTCCTCAACGATATCATCCGGGCAGAGCTCGATGAAAAAATAGCCGCCCAGCCAGATCACCAACCCGTCATCCAGGGGATTGACCGGTGAGACGTCCAGTGGAAAAAACAAATAAAATAAAGCGCCGATCGGCAACAATTTAAGCAAGAAATTCACCCTGGGATCCTTCAGCAGACGGGCGATCAGGCGCAGCTCGCTGTACAGCGACCTAAAAAAGCCTTCATTCACCTGTTTGGTTTTATCCAGGGCTTGATGGTTATTTTGAGACATAAGGATGAACCTCCACCTTAATTTTACCTTTTTATCAAAAAAATGTGACTCAAAACCCGCACACCACCCAGGGCAATCGTAAATTAAGCGGTAATGAAAAAAATTGGCTCCCCGCAACGTCCTCGTTGCGGGGAAATGGGTAATGAAGGCGTAGATACTTATTCAATAGAGAAATTCGCTTTTAAATTGGCGTTTTTTCGCCGACGGGGACGTCGGCGAGAGCAGAAAGGTGGGGTGAGAACCCATCGATCACCCTTCGGATAATAAGAATTTCAAGCACAACTTTTCGTGGGGATCTTGCGATTGCCCTGCGCTCACCACCCTGGCTGATCGGCGACGATCTCATCCACCCCATAAGCCATCTCCGCGCAGTTGTTGTACCAGTAACCCGGGTCCGCGGCCAGCTCGCCCACATCCTCAATCACATGGTCCAGGGCCATCACATGGATGGATTCCACCCCTTCCCTACCAGCCGCTTCCAGCCTGGCATGACGTTGATCCCACAATTGGGACCAGCGGCTGTAAAACGACCATGTCTCAGCCCCAATCTGAAGGATCTGCACCGGCGCCATCAGACCCAATAAAATCAGGAGAAAGCTGAGCCCCCGCAGCAGCTTGTGCCAGACAGCCGCTTTAAGCAATTTTTTTTGAAGTAAGCGATGCAGAAGCACCCCCACAAGCGTTCCGCCCAACAATCCGCCTCCCGTCAGGACAGCCTGGGAGAGGAGCCTGGCGCGATCTGGCGGATAGTCTGATTGGATCAAGGTCACAGGCAGCATCACCGCCGTGATCAATACCAGCATAGAAACCCCCACCAAAGCCAGTCCCCCCAGGTACTTCCAGGTATTAACAGAATGGATGCCCTGATCACCAGTGCCCCGCCGGCTGAGCGCAGATCCAAACCCCAACCCAATTCCCATTAAAATGGGGATCAAGGTCAGCGCGGTACGGCGCATCAGGTTGATCCACAGGTACACCCGTACATTCCAGGCCAGAAGCGGGAGCAACGTCGTAAGATCCAGCGTGCCTGGGCTTTCAGCCAGCCGCAAAGTCGTTGAGGGTGAAATTGCCAGCAGAAACCCGGCAAGCATCGTCCCCAATAATGCAGCGCCCGCTGGGAGAGCCAAATCCCCAATCCAATCCCATTTTCCAAGCACTCTGGCAATCAGCGATGAGGTTACGAAAAGCGCCCAAAAACCTCCCCAGAATGCAGCTCCAGTTTCAGAGAACCCACCCACAAAAATGGCCGCGGCGAGGACCAGGGCAGCACGTAACCAGCGGTGCGACTGTCCATTTCCACGCAGCAGCACGAAAATCAAGACCCAGGTACCGCCCACCAGGGGTGAAAAATAGGAAAGCAGGCCAGAACGCCAGAAAAAGCTCTGGCTCAGGCTGGGCGCGCTCCACAGCACGAGGTTGGCGAAGGCTGCTGCGGCCAGAAAGGATTCAAGCCAGGAGAGTCTGATCACAAACCGGCTGGCAACCCAACGTACCAGGATGGCAAGCCCACCCAGCCAGGCCAGGAGGCTGGCAGCGATGGCCATAAAGGATCCCCGGATAGGAAACAGACCGAAAAAACCCGCCAACAAATTAGCGCTGAAGCGGTTGCCGTTGTACATTGAAACTGTAAAATAGGAAGCGCGCTGCATATCCCAAAAACCCTCTTGGGCCAGAACGGCATTGTAACAATAATCGTCGCCGCTCAGGCGCATGTGCCACCCCAAAGCCAGCAGTGAAACCAGGGCGCCTGAAAAGATGACCAACCCAACCACGGTCATATGCCTGCTCCTCAAACGATGCCCGATGTCATTCTCAGACATAACCAACCCTTCTAAGTTAAAAACAAGCCACAAAAGCCAGCTTGTCATCCGGAAGCCCTGCGAGGGCAGCCTTGACAAAGGTTGGATGGATGTTGTTTGTATGATGGGGAACAATGGTGTGAAGCCGTGCCCAATCCGATCAAAAAGTGTAAATTTGGTCTACACTTGCAGCTGCCGGTATCGGGTGTTTTTCAGCTCCACGGGCTTGATGATGCGCGGCAATGCTTTCTGTCTGCGATGTCAACCTCTGGATATAATATACCGCTGTTAGGAGGGTTTGTGGGGATGTTGTTGATCGATGGAACTATGGATCCTGGTTTTCCCCGTTTTCTCGAAATTTCCGCGTCCTGCGCCAGTTGATGAAGGGCGCAGCCAGCCGCCGCAGATTGTACTTTATCACGATCGGCGAAAGCCTGCGACCGCCCTCACGGTAATGGACCCGCAGCATCTCCGGCCAGCAGCGCGCGTCCGCAGCAATCGTTTTAGCATCCCCGTGCAGCCGGAAGCTGGCCCAGCGGCGGCCGGGCAGATAAACCAGCGGGGCTTCTTTGGCCAGCCGGACCCACAAATCATAATCCATGGCAAAATAAAAAGAAGGATCTAACGGGCCGACTTTCTTCCACAGGGCGGCGCGGAAGAAGGACGCCTGCTGCGGGATATGGACGTAGCCGCGCCGCAGCCGCTGGTAATCCGTCTGAGCAGCGGGGAAACGGCCAATCTCGCGCCCCTGCGCATCGATAAAGGTGCAGTCGCCATAAACCATCCCAACCTCCGGATGATCCTCAAGATATCCCACTGCTTCCCTGACGGCCCCTGGCTGGTAGACGTCATCAGAATTCAACCAGGCCAGGTATTTGCCCGTGGCGCGGGCAAAACCCTTGTTGATCGCATCAGTCTGACCCTGATCGGGGAGCGACTCCCAATGAGCCAGGTGGTCGGCGTAGGCTTTGATGATCTCCTGGCTGCCGTCGGTGGACCCGCCATCCATGATGATGTATTCCAGGTTGGGGATATCCTGGGCCAAAACGGATTCAATCGTCCGGCGTAAGAATTTCGCCTGGTTGAAGGAAGGTGTGATGATGGAGATCAGAGGTTCTTGAGACATTGCATTTTGTTGGGTGTCAAGACATAAGGGCTTGCTAAAATATCGTTCAGGTTGTGATTTTTTATTTTATTTCTTCTGACCCAACGCTAAATACGACGCATGCGTCACCCTTACGATGGATCCCGTAGAAATATCTGGTTCAAAGTAGCATTTCTTTCTTGTTCTCAGAAAGGCTACAGTCAGATTATACTGAGTCACGAATTAAACACAATCACCGTTCTGCTGTCAGTCACGCAATTCTAATCGGGGGTCTTCAATAAAAGGATGTAGGCTTCGCCGCCCTCCGAAGCGTAGACCTGGGTCAGGGCTTGGCCGCGTTGATCAAAGGCCAGCTGAGAAAGGATAGAGGGGGCAGCGCGGTCCACGTAGACCGCCTTAAAATCCTGGGCGCGCATCCAATCAATAAAGGCTTGCGAAGTTTCAAAATCAGGGATGTCGGCCCCGCAGAAGTTGGCCACCTCACGGTCCGCCAGGAACACCACCGAGGGCGTGCAGGTCAGGATCTGGTCGCCTGGCCCGGTCACCTCTCGCAGCTTCAAAGCGGCCTGCTCCTGGGGTTCCACGCCAAGGCTGCGTGGGGAGAAGATGATCTCACCTGTGCGCAATAAATATGCCGAGGCCAGCAGCAGGAGCATGGCCATGTATTGCCACCCTGGGAAGGCCTGCGACCGCTTGGAAAGGAGAAAGGTCAGCAGCAGCCAGCACAGGATCACGGTGGCGCTCATCTGGATCCCAACCTGGTTAAAAATAAAAGCCAGGGCCAGCACCACCCCAAAGACTGCGGCCCACACCAGCCCCTCCCAGGTTTTATCTTTCAAACTTTGCAGAAGCGCCTTCAAGCCGATGATCGCCAGGGAAAACAGCACAAAATAAAACAGCCGGAAATACCCCACCCGCACCAGGGTCCGGGCAATGCCCGCGCTCAGGGGCAGAACCCAGATCAGGTGCAGCAAGGCCAGGGGGAGCTTTTTCTCCTGGATGAGAACGATGAAACCACGCAGGGCGAACAAGGCCAGCACAATCGCATAACGGCGCTGGTAGGCCGTCAGAAACAGACCAGGTAAGGTGCGCAGGACCGCCTTCAACCGGGTGATGTAGGCCTGGGGGTTGCGTGAGATCGCCGTAAAAACGGAATACTGGTTCTCCTCCGGCGTGCCAAACAGCTCCCGGGCGACATAATAGCTCTCGGTCGGCGCGCCAAACCGGGCCTCACCTGCCGGCAGGGCCACCTCCTGCCCCTGCTCAAAGGCAGTGTAGGATCGAGAGCTCATCCCCGTGTCAAAATCGCCGGTGACTGCGCCCCGCACCAAGACGTAGCCGACTGAGAGCGCCAGGAAGGGCACGATAGCGGCGAGCAGCAGCCGCCACCAGCGATGATCTTTGAGCCCAAACCACAGAAAAAACAGCGACAATGCCAGGATGATGATCAGGGCGTCGCCGCGGGTGAGCATGCCTAACCCCAACCAGAAGGAGGCCCACCAGACGTGTTGGATCTTCTTTGTATGCAAAAAACGCACCGCATGCGAAAAAGCCGCAGCGGATAAGGCTGCAAATAGTAAATCAGCCGGGTATTCAAAGTTCTGCGTCAGGAAGGGCGAGACAAACAAAAAGCCAAATAAGACCACCGGCTGGTACCGCGGTTTGAAAACCTTCGCCACCTGCCAGGCGCCCAGGAACAGCGACGAGAATAACAGGAAGCGCCCTAATGAATTAGCGTGGATCAGCCAGAAGGGTGAGTTGAGGAAGGGCAGAGAAGTGATCAAGTAAAAAAAGGATAAAAGCGGGCCGTAAGCCAGGTCTGGCAGCTCACCCGTGAGCATGTTCCGGCCGCTGACGATGTAATAGGTCTCATCCCAGGGGGCGATGTCGGATAAATTCGGGAAGAACCATGGCAGGTAAATCACCACCGCCACCAGGTAGACATAGAAGGCGGGGGATTTAACCAAGCCGGTTAGGCCGCCTTTAATCTTCCACCACAGTTTTTGGAAAATGGAGCTGGTTTGAGTCTGTCCCATCAGGCACCGTCCTCAGCGATAAAATAAATCACGATGTCCCTTTCGGGGGTTGCAAAGGTTTCATGCAAGCCCTCGTCAGCCAGTTCTGCTACCATGCTCCTAAAGGTGGGTGGGAAGTGCTGGTCTACATACACCGCCTGGATTTTGGAGGCGCGCATCCACTCAAGGAAGGCGGTGTTATCTTCGAACTCTGGGATATCAAAGGAGTTGATCCCGCTGTAGCGCATCCGGGCGGCCCAAATGGCGGCCGGCGCGCCCGCCAGCACACGGCTGCCTGGATCCAATTCATCTTGCAAGAAATAAACCGAGCGTTCGAGATCCGTCCGTCCATAAGCCGGCAGTTCAGGAGAGAGATACCCGCCGCGGATGATCAAACCCAGGGCGAGCAGGACCCACAGGGCATTCGTGAGCCAGTTTTTAGCAAAAGCTCGATGGCTTTTAAGTATGTAAAGAAAACCTAATCCAAAGATAAACAGCCCGCTCCGGTAGAGCATGGAGGTGTTGCCCGCCAATAGGCTTATCGCCAAGACAAGCAGGCTGGCGATCGCCAGGCCGACCTTTTCTGAGGTCTTGGAAAAGTTCTCCAGGATGGCCGTCAGCCCCACGCTCACCAGTGCAAACACCACAAAAAACGGCATCATGAAGTAGCCTTCGCGGAAGAAGGTGTTCAGGAAGCCCACCCCCAGGGGAAGGAACCAGCCCAGGCTCATCACCACCAGCGGGAGGTGCTTCTTTTGAATTAATGCCACCAGCCCGCGCAGGCCCAGCCATAAAAATACGAGGATGAATTTATTGCCGTAGGCTTTGACTGCAAACTTGCCAAAAACCGGAAAAACCAACCGGAGCCGCTGGAAATAAACCTGGGGATTGCGGCGGATGGCGCGAAACACGGAGAAATTGTTCTCCTCGGCGGTGCCAAAGATTTCGTTCGATTCCAACCGGGCGCTGACCGTCATTGAAAAGATCCCGGTTTGGGAATAAACGCCCTCATGGCCGCTCTCAAAATTATTGAAAGTCCGCTCCGGCAGCCCGGTGCCAAAATCCCCCGTGGCCAGGCCGTAGATCAGCACATATCCACCGACGAGAAGGATAAAAGGCAGCAGGACGGCGATGACATCCTGAAGCCAGCCCTTTTTGGGCAGGATGATGATCAGGGTCACGAGCAGCATCACGCCAATCAAGATCAAGCCCTCAGCCCGGGCCAGCATCCCCAGGCCCATGAACCCAGAGGCCCACCACAGATGGCGGCGCTTGCGGTGGGTGTAAAAAGACAGCATCTGCCAGAAGGCGAGGGCAGAAAGACCCGCAAACAGGGCATCGCTGGGGAACAGGTACATTGTGCTGGCCACCGGCACGATGAATAAAATCCCCAGCATGATCCAGGGGTTGGCATAAGGCTGCAGGGCCTTTGCAACCAAATACGTGCTGAAGAAAATCAGGGTGAATAAAAAGATGCGGGCAATGGCATCCCCCAGCAGAAAGAAATTTTGCGAACCGGCCACCGGCCATAGGCTCAGGGCATACATCACACTGGAAAGCGGCGAGCTGGCCAGATTGGGCCAGATCCCCTGGGTCAGCAAGCCGTAACCGACCTGGATATAGGTGGCTTCATCCCAGACGTTGATCTCTCCCAAAGTCGGGAAGAAGTGAGTCATTTCAAGAACCAGGTTCAATAAGAACACCGGGATCACAATATCCAGCGAGAGCGGGTTGATTTGATGCCTGATAAAGGTCAAGATTTTTCGCATTTTCATGAATTCATCCTAGGAAAATGAGTTTTCCTTCCAGTGGATCCCCTGGCGGTCCACCACCAACCGGCGTTGGTCGTGCTGTAATTTTCGGCGTGTTTGCCGGTACCAGAGGAACAGGCCGCCCAAACCCAAGGCGCCGCCCAAAGCCTGCACCCATTTATACCAGACGTCCAGAACGGCGCGGGGTTGGATTCGCCAGGCCGATTTAAAATGCGCCAAAGCCTTTCGGGGCTGCCCGGCATCAATTAACCGCCTGGCAGAGAAGATGTGCAGTCCGGCGTTGATTTGCTTTTCGTTATTTTCAATCACTTGCCTAAATTTGGGATCGCTGTTTAAGGAATCCACAAAATTAAAGGCCTCGTCCACAAAGCGGGCTGATTGAGCGATGGTCTTGGCCGCCTCATGAGTCCGTTCAACCGCCCAGTAGGCGGGCACATGCTGGATGGGGTATTTCTCAGCGATCCGCACCCATAATTCATGGTCGAGGATCAAATGGCTTTCAGAGCGCAGGCAGCCGGCGTAAGCCAGCGCCTCCGCCCGCATGAAGACCGCCGGCTGCAGCAGGACGTTAAAAGCCAGCAAGTCTGGCAGGGAATATTGACGATAAGGGTGCCAGTCTAACAAATACCCGGCGCCATCCACCATCACGCCGTCGCCGTAAACCATGCCCAGCTGCGGCTCCGCGGTGAGGGCCTCAACCGCCTGGCTGACCACATCGCAGCGGTAGTAAAGGTCGTCGGAGTTGATCCAGGCGACGATTTCACCCGCAGCCTGGTGAAAGCCTTTGTTGATCGCCTCCGCCTGGCCGCGATCCTTCTCGGAGGTCCAATAGGCCAGCCTGTGTGCGTATTTTTTAATGATGTCCTGGCTGCCATCCGTTGAGCCGCCGTCAATAACGATGTACTCCATCTTGGGGTAATCCTGGCAGAGCACCGAGAGCAGGGTCGCTTCCAGGAACTCGGCCTGGTTGTAAGAGGGCGTGATGATCGAAACCAGCGGCAACTTTGCGGGCATGCTCACTCCATTCCCGCATCGGTGTATGCCGGCTTAAGGTACAGGGAAAAGGGTGTGGACTCCCCCACCTGCCACCCCTGAACCCACCGATAAGCGCTCTGATCGACCCTCTCTGTTTCTGTCATTTCGAATAAGATCATACCGCAAGGATCAAAGTCCGGGGAGGCATGCCGGCTGGTTGGGCTGCCCACCTGGACGTGCCGGATGGTGTAAGCTTTCGGATCTGAGGGAAGGGCGCCCCACAGGAGGTATTCCGGAGCGTTCCGCCGCATGAGCAGGCCGTATTCCCGGCAACCCGTATCCTCCATGACTGCGGTCAGTTCCAGCACGGCGCCTTCGATCGCCTGGTTGTTGGCAAAGAGCAGCCCCCGGCGGGACAGCCGCCAGACGCTGTTGCGGTTCTCCTCAGCCCAGGAAAAGGACCTGGAATAATTGTTCAACAAGGGGTTGAGCATCACAAGCCCCAGGGCAATCGCCAGGGGCCATGCGGCATAAGCGAGAGGCTTTCGGCCAAAGATAAAACCAACGGCCGGCGCCATGGCCAGGTAATAAGGGATCAGCAGCCGGGTTCCCCAGGACTGCCAGCGGAAGATGGTGGAAAAGACAACCAGCGATGCGATTGCAGAAAGTGAAAGGATCAACGCCCGGGTTTTGCGTTTGCGGGCCTGCTTCGTCAAAAAGCTCAGGGCCAGCAGGATGAAGGCCAATCCGGCCAGGGTGAAATGGAAGGGATTGCCGGCCACTTCTTCACGGTTGGGAACATAATAGAATTCCGCAGGCCCCTGGGTCAACCCGGGATCAAAGACCGGCAGGTTGATCCACGCATGGATTTGGCGCACCGCTTTCTCAACAGCCAGGTTGATCACGCCGTACTGGCCATTTAATTGAACGGCGCTATTGCGGGTGAGGTTTGAAAGCGTGACACGCAGCCCAAACCGGTCGTTGATCAGGGAGTCTTCATACCCGGTGTAAAAGGGGCTGCCAAAGGTCTGGGCGTTACGAATCCAATGGCCCCCATTCAGAACCAACAGGATAAACAGGCCGGCTCCAATAAATGCCAGGGTTTGTTTCCACCCTGGTCCCCGCAGCATGTTCACAAGCAGCCAGACCATGAAAATGAGCGCATAAAAGGGGAAGGTGCCCTTGGTCAAAAACCCCAATCCCACGCTGAGCCCGCAGGCAATCCGGTCGGTCCAATCCAATGAATGCAGGCTGGATTCGACCACAAAATACAGCATCGAAGCGAAGAAAAAACCCAGAACGAGGTCATTTTTGCTGCCGCTGGCCTGCAGGACGATGATCGGCAAAGTGAGGACAAAGAAAGCTGAGAGCCACTGCCCCTTGGCGCTGGCGCCCAGGCGTTTGGCCGTCAGTGACACCGCCGCCATGCTCAGGATCAGGCTGTACCACTGCGGCAGGGAAGCCGAGAGATCGCTCCCTGCCAGGAGATAGAAGTGAAGCTGCGAGAATTCGCTAAAGGGCGGCATCCAGAGCTGCCAGGTGTTGGGCGTGGGGAAAAATACCAGGCTGTTATTTTGGGTCCAATGCATCACCCGGCTCATGTGATAGGCGAGCACATCATGGACGTTGGGCGGTGAAAGCAAGCCGGTCACCAACAGGACCAACAACCCTATCAGTGCTGCAGCCAACATCACCCAATCAAACCAGCCAGGCCGCCAGCTTTGAAACTCGCGTTTGATCCGCCTGGCTCCTTTACCGATGAACCCGGTCCGCCCATGCACCAGGCCCAGGAGAACGATCGCCCCCGCCCAGAATCCAGACACACCGGCCTTGCTCAACCCGCCCACAAGGCTGAGAAGCTCCGTCCCCAGGGCAAGGGTGGCAGAGCAGGCCAAACCAGCCAGGATCAAGGCCTTACGCAGCCCCCCTTGGGCAGCCTGGCCCTCAGCCTGCCTGGCGGAAAAGAAGAGCCAGAGCAGCAAAAAGAAAATCAGGGGCAAGAGAGCTAAAAGGAACATCATGCCCTCCAGGTGATCCTTCAAAATGGATCAAAATAATGAGTCATAGTCCGCTTTGGGAAAGATGGTCAATTTCCCGCCAACCGTCGCATCAAGAATGCTGCGGCCGTCCGCTTCATAGGCCGTCTTCGCCATCTGGTAGGCCCGTTCGGAGCCTTCCAGATCGGGCAGCTGCCAGCGGAAGCCCTTGCCGAAATAATTGGCGGCAAAATGGTTGGGATCATCGCCTTCCGAGGTCACCACCGCGTTGGCCGGTCCCTGGGTGACAAAGTTGTGGTCCACACCGATCAGGATTGCAGTTGTAAAGCCCATGAAGTAAGCCAGCTGCAGGCAGACATAGGTAACCGTAAAGCCCTCAAACAGCCTCCCGGTGGCATCGCCGTTGAAATCGGCGGGCGGCGTGTAATCCGTATCGAGGAACATCAAATCAGGGCCGGGATGAAAGTGAGCCCTGGCGCGCCAGCTCACAAATTTTGGCAAATCCAGGGATTGCATGTCCTCCTTACATTGCTCCAATACCAGATCGTTGACCGACACCAGGCAGGAGGATTTAAAATCATGGTCGTCAAAGGCCAGATAGATGCGGTTCATCCCAATGGTGAACTCGCCTTCGAGCTTGCTCAGGTCCGTCTGGCGCAGGCTTGGCCCATTCCCCACCACAAAACAACGCTGGCCCTGGTAGCGGTCGCGCCATTTTTCCAGCCGGGCTTTATTTTTCATCCACACGGGTGAAAAAATGCGGGCCAGCAAATGCCGGTCCCGGTTATACCAGGCCCAATAGCGGTCCGAGGCCAACTGCCAGAGGGGGGCCGGAAGGATTTGCTTCAGGGATTCTTTCATGCACACCTCATTCCGTGCTCAAACGGGCGGTCGCCCCGCCGTCGACGATCAGGGCCTGCCCAGTCATAAAGGACGATTGGCTGTTGTCAGCGAGGAAATAAATCGACCTTGCTATTTCTTCAGGCTGGCCAACCCGACCGTTCACGGTTTTGCGTGCCAGGTTCTCCAGGCGGTCCAGCACATCCCCATGGCCCACATGCCCTCGGCCCAACCCGGCCCTGAGCATGGGCGTGTCCACCGCGCCGGGCAAAATGGCGTTCACCCGGATCTCATCCGGGGCAAACTCAATCGCCATGGCGCGGGTCAATGCCAGCAGGCCGCCCTTGCTGGCGGCATAGGCTGCGATATTGGCGGAGGTGGCCACCGCATGCACTGAGGAAACATTGACGATCGCCCCGCCGCCCTGGGCCTTGAGCAGCGGGTAGGCCAGCTTGGCGCCCAGAAAGACGGAGCGTAAATTGGAAGCCATCACAGTGTCCCACTCCTCCGCGGTGGTTTCCACCAGCGGCTTGGCGATCTGGACGGCGGCATTGTGCACCACCGCATCCAGGGTGTCCGTGAAGGCGGAGACTTTATCGTAAATCTCTTCCAGTTTTTCCGGGAGGGAGATGTCAGACTGAATATAAATTCCGTCCAGCGGAAAGCCCTTATATTTTGGGCTGCGGTCCACGCCGATCACCTTCCAGCCGTGGTCGGCAAATACCTGCACGGTGGCACGGCCAATCCCCCCGGCTGCCCCGGTAATCAAAAGTATCCTGGATTTTTCTTCCATCATAGATCCTTCCATATCCTGTCAAATGACGATAACAGGGTTTGTTTCTACCACAAGGGCTGCGAAATACCCAATCAGGCAGTGTGTTGAGATTGAAGTTCCTTGAGGGGTCCCGTTGGAATCCCCAGGCCGATCAAGAGGTTATGGATCGTATTCCAATGCACGCGCTCCCAAAAGCGGGGGCTGGAATTAGAGTTATGCGGGGCCAGCAGGACGTTCTCCATTGAGAGCAGGGGACTGTCCTTGGGAAGCGGTTCTTCCTCAAACACGTCCAGGGCTGCCCCCCGCAGGCGTTCTTCCTGAAGCGCGGCCACCAAGGCCTTTTGGTCCACAACCGGCCCGCGGGCGGTGTTGATCAACACCGCATCGGGCTTGCAGTAGGCTAAACTTTCGGCATTGATCAGGTGACGGCTGGTGGGATTGAGCGTACAATTCACGCTGATGTAATCTGATTTGGCCAGCAGATCTTCCAGGCCCGTCATCTCTACACTGTGTTCCAGCAAGAAGTCCGGGGGGATCTCGACAATATCGTTGCCCAGCAGACGCAGGCCAAAGCCGCGGGCGCGCCGCAGCACAGCCTGGCCCACATTCCCCACGCCAATCACACCCAGGGTGCACTCACTGAGGGTCTTGCCGTTGATCTTCTCCCATCGTCCGGCCTTCATCTCTGCGTCCAACCAGGGGATCTGCCTGGCAAAGGCCAGCATATAGCCAATCACGCTCTCTGACACAGGTACGGTGAAAGCGTTGGGGGTGTTGCCCACCATCACACCCAGTTCGTTGGCGGCGGTCTGGTCGATCGAATCAATACCGGTCCCCCATTTGGAGATCACCTTCAATCGGGGGGTGCAGGCTTCCAGCACCCGGCGTGTGTAATGGTCGTCGCCGCAAATTGTGCCGTCAAACTTGCCTGCGAAATCCAGCAGTTCCTCTTCAGACAGACGCTCGTTGACGTCCGCCAGGATCAAGTTTACATCAAAGGCCTCCAAAACCGGCCGGAAGCGAAACATCTCCGGCAGGATGTAGGGCGCGGTAACCAATACGGTTTTCATGCCTATCTCCTTTTTTGCGTTCAGCTCTGAGGATTCTCACCGCCGTGCAGCTGCCTGAAGAGCGTTTCCGCCACAGTAAAATCCAGCTCCTCATCAATATCCCAGGCTTCCACCGATGGCACCTCGAACATTAACGGACGCTCCCCCAGGCGGTTGCGCCGGGTGAGGAGGGTCTCGCGAGTGAAGATATACAGGCAGGAATTCTCTTCATAGATTGGCGGTAAATCCTGGGTGCGCAGCAACACGTTGGGGTTATGGTTGACCGGCCGTCCAAGTTGATCCCACAAGCGAGTTTGCAGCCGTGTGACCCCAAACAATGAATCGACTTCCGGGAGGCCCGCATGAAAAGCATTAATCGCCCTGGAGATCGTCTCAGGCCGCAGCAGCGGATTGGTCGAATGAGTCTGCAGGTAATAGGCCGACTGGACCAAACCGGTGTCATGGATCAAGATCTCGTTCATCGGCACGGAATCGCCCCGCAGATGTTCAGGACGCTCCTCAACATGCACACCGGGGAAATCCTGCGCCAGGCCCTCACGAATCACCGAGCTGTCGGTATCCACCAGGATGCCATCCAGTTCAGGAACCGACTTGAGGGTTGTCAGGATATGGTGGTATAAAGGTTTGCCGGCTAATGGACGGTAGTTTTTTCCCGATACCCGCTCGGAATGATGCCGCATGGGTACCAGCGCAATAATTTTTAAGGAAGCTAAATTCTTTTGAGCCATAACCGACCTCTTAACTTTGATGGTTTAAAGATGCTATTATAACCTGCTTACAGGTCCGGTTTTCATCTTGAATTATAATTTAGAAAATTTGGAGACTCAATTCATGCCCGGGCGAAGTCAAAAAACCGATCAAATCATCCCTTTCATCTTACCACTGGTTATTGCCATCCTGATCATGGCCCCGCGCCTGGCTTCACCCCAGTTTGGCCTGCTGGATGATGGCGCGATGCTGGCTGAGGTCCGCCAGATCCTTTCTGGCGATCTGGGCATGGGTCACGATCTGCAGGCCGGCCGCTTCCGTCCGCTTTATTGGGGGTATTTCAGCCTGATCTACTCCCTGGCAGGGCCCAACCCGTTCTGGTTTTATATCGGCCAAACCTGTTTATTGGTGATCCTCGTACTGGAAATCTGGATTTTGCTAAAGAAGATGGGCGCGAAGCCCTGGCAGCGTCTGACCGCCAGCCTGATCTTTTTGCTCTCGGTGCCCATCATTGAAAACTTCTACACACTCTCCAAGGGCGAACCCCTCCAGCTAGTTTTTTTGCTGCTGGCCTTGATCGGGTTGGCGGGATTGAAACAAAAAAGCGGCGGCGCCCGTTCGTGGCAGCTCGGAATCGGCATCTTCTTCAGCGTCCTGGCGGCCATGCTGGTTAAAGAAACCACCCTGACCCTCCTGCCGATTGCGGCCCTGTGGGCCGGATTGGCAGCCTTCCGAGGGAAGCGAAAATTGCCCAAGGAGCATTCGGCCGCTCTGATCTTCCTGGGCGCGGCCTTGCTGGGGATCCTGGCAGCCTTTGGATTGCGCGCGCTGTGGGGCACACCCGCCCTCGCCGGCGGCACCTACACTGAACGCTACGATTTCTCACTGGCGTCGCTGCTCAACCGCATGGCGCGCTGGGCAACCCTGTACGCCTTTTACTACCACTTCCTGGTCCCCCTGGCCCTTCTCACCCTGATTCTGATCTTAAAAAAAGATCGCGGGCACTGGCCCATGAGCCTTCAGACCCTCAACTGGTCGGTCTGGATCGCGGGTTGGATCGCAGCCCTGATCCCCTGGGAGTTTACGGAAGCTTATTACCTGCTGCCCTTCAGCCTGGGCATCGCCGTGTTATCGGGTTTACTGGCCCCCGGATGGCTACGACTCTTCAAGAGAACTAAAGCCAATGGTTGGGTACAAAAAACCTTGTTCGGCCTGGCCGCCGCATTGTTCCTGATGACCCTCCCGACCATCACCACCCATGCTCGCACCCAACTGACCATTGATCGGGTCAACCAGAACATGCTGCGCAGCGTGCAAAACATCACCCCGCCAAATGGCGACGTTCTGATCGGGATGGAAAACCCCACCGAATATGTGGTCAACATTGAAAGGTTCTTATTGGACCGCTACGGGCGCGCGGATATCGAATACGACTATGTCAGCCTGGAAACCCTGGGCGTCCTGCACCACTATTCTCGAGGGATCCTGGTGCTGCCCTTTGTCCAAAACCTGCCCGATCTCATCCTGCGCACCGGTGTGGAAGAAAAATTCACCCTGGATTGGCGGGAGGTTATCCTCTATGAAATGGATGACCGGCTCAAGGAACTGGATCGCGAGCGCGCAGGCTTTCAGATCTTCAACATCAACGTGCCGGTCGTGTTGTGTCCCCTGATCGGGGAACGCGGTTTTTGTGAAGCCCCGGATCCGATCATCGACAGGCGCGAATTCCGGTTTGGCTGGGAGGTATTACAAATCCGATGAGAACTATAACCAATCCAAGAATCTCGATCGTCATCCCGGTTTATAACGAATCGGAGATCATTCAAACCTTTCATTCGCAACTGGCTGCGGTACTGGATGCCCTGGAGAATGAAGCGGGGATCTGGTACGTGGATGACGGCTCCGAGGATGACACCCCAGCCGTATTGGCAGACCTGGCTGAGCGGGATGCACGCGTCCAGGTATTGACCCTCAGCCGCAATTTCGGGCACCAGGCGGCACTGACCTGTGGGTTGGACCATGCCAGCGGCGATGTGATCATCACCATGGACGGCGACGGACAGAACCCCCCTGAACTGATCCCTGAGATGCTCACGCTCTACCAGGCTGGTTATGACATTGTCACCGGACAGCGCCAGCCGGGCGGCGAGGAATCCTTGTTCAAGCGCATCAGCTCGCGCTTTTTCTACCGGCTGATCAACCGGATCGGCCACCTGGATATCACCCCCAATGCAGCTGATTTTCGTCTGATCTCCCGGCAGGTGGTGGAGGGCTTGAAAGCCATGCCAGAATATCACCGCTTCCTGCGGGGGATGATCAGCTGGGCGGGTTTCAAATCGGTGATCCTTCCTTATGCACCCAAAGCGCGGCTGGGTGGGGAATCGAAATACACCCTTAAAAAGATGGTCCAGCTTGCGGGTGATGCCATCTTCTCCTTTTCCCTGGTCCCCTTGCGGATCGGGTTGGCCATCGGCGGATTGTTTTATTTCCTAGCGCTGCTGGAGGTGATCTATGTGCTCAGCTTCTGGGTCACCGGCAACCAGCCGCAGCTGGAGCCCGGGTGGAGTTCACTGATGTTCATGCTGCTGATCGTGGGCGGCACCCTGACCACCGTGGTCAGCTTTATCGGCATTTATGTGGGCTATATTTTCCAGGAAGTCAAGAACCGCCCGATATACCTGTTGAAAGACGAGTGAGCAAAAGGGATAGCGCTTCAACCAACCCGACACTTCTTCCGTTTCAACCAAGGCCAATATCCCGCACGCTAACCCTCCGGCAGCAAGAACCCTTTCCCTTCTAAAATCCCCTCTGAAATCGTCTTCAAGGTTAGCGAATTCTCCGGCAGCAAGTCCTGCCAGGGGAACTTTTTCAAGCGTACGAAGCCGGGCCAGATGCCATCCGGTTCGAGGAACCGGTCGAAGGGCAGCGAGGTCCGGTAGAGCTGGAAATAAAGAAACCGGCGCGCGTTGAGGCGGTGGGCTTGAGGCGCTTTCACCTCGCCGGCGTCCAGAAAGTCCTCAAGTTTTTGTACATAAGCTGCCTGATCCTCCGGCAAGAAGACCGTCTCCAATTGAGTGTAGCGGGCTTTCCCAGCGCACAAGACCGGCTTACCCAGGATGGAGGCCTCCATCCCAATGGTGGAGTTATATACCATCACAAATTTCGCCCGCTGGATCATCTCGTAGGAGCTGAAAAACTCATTTGGGCCGATGAACACCAGGTTGGGCAAAGCCTGCGCCTGGTTCGCTTTCACCCAATCGGTCACGCTTTCCTGGCTGGCCTTGCCTGGCCGGAACTCATCCGGGTGGGCGCGGATCACAAACAACGTCTCGGGGTGGGCCTTAACCACCTCCAGCACGCGGTCTAACCAGGCGAACATATGGGGAAAAATCAGATTGGCGTGCGGCTGGCTGGTGTCAAAGATCACATTGGTGAAGACCGGGACAACCTGTTTAAAAGCCTCCATCTTCTCCACAAGGGCTGCATCCAGGCCCGCCATCTCGGGCCAAAACTGGACACCCGCCATGCTGAAGTTGCCTTTAAACCGTTTTGAGAGATATTCATCCAGCTGCAGATCTTGTTGTTTAGAAAGCTGAAAATCCTCCGGGATGTCCACCGGGTAAGCTGTGGCTTCCCCCTCGGTGAAGAAGGCCGAAAACGGCCGCAGGCCAACTTCATGGGAGTAAACCGGTACCCGGTGTTTATGCGCCACCCAGCGAACGGTTGCCTCAGGGTACTGCATCCCATTGAAAACCATCACTGACTTCGGCCGGAGTTCATTGCCCAATTTCTCAAATTTCTTGGCGACCTTGTAAGCCGAGAGAATGTAATGTCGGTAAAGGATCCGGGTGTTCTCATCATCTTGCAGGTGATGCCGCCGCAGAATCCAGCGCATGGACGGCAGGCACAATTCGCCCAAGGGAATGCCATCGTAGCGATAACTTTGCAGCGTGGATAGATCTGTTTCCTGAAGGGATTTTGCCAGGTCCGGGCTCGGATAAAAATCCATCCAGATCAGGTCCGATTTCTTATAAATAGCAGCCGACTGCGTCAGGCATTGGGGGCAGGGCGGCATCCGGCGGATGTTGTCTTGATCCGTACCCAAAACGCAGCGGGTCATCCCCCGCTGGCAAACGAAATTCGCCACCCGCACCCCCTGCAGACGCAGGGACCAACCCGTCAGCATGGCAAAGGCCGCGTTCAGGCTCAAACCCGTCAACCGGGTGGAAGCATTGAAGGAAACGACACTGCGTTCATCGTCAGACTCCGGGGCGGCCTTGGCGACAGCTTTGGCCATGTGCTTGATCTGACGGTTGATCCGCGTCCGCAGGGGCTGTTCTCGCAAAAAATGCCGTGCGCGTTGAACCAAATTCATCAGAGCCGATCTCTCACTCACTATAGCGGCGCAGCTTCTTCAAGGAAGATTGCTCGCTATCGTAAACCCGCTTCTGGCCGTCTCCCATGGATTTCTCTGTCACCCGGATGTATTTCACCAGCTTTTGGACGCCTTGAGGTTCCACTGAAGCCGCCTGATCCGAACCCCACATCGACCGGTCGAGGGTCACATGCCGTTCTACCAGGCAGGCGCCCAAAGCCACCGCCAGGGCGGACTGCACCAGGCCCACCTCATGCCCGGAATAACCGATCGGGCAGTTGAATTGCTCCCTTAAGGTCTGGATCATCTTCAGGTTCAATTCTTCGGGCGGGCAGGGATAACTGCTGGTGGTATGGCAGATCAAAAGATTGTCCTGGCCGATAATCGCCACCGCGTCCCGGATCTCGTTCATGGTCGACATCCCAGTGGAAAGGATGATGGGTTTCCCGGTATCCTTTAAGGCGCGCAGGAGG
Organism: uncultured Candidatus Brevefilum sp.; assembly: GCA_964558525.1. Classification (GTDB taxonomy): domain Bacteria; phylum Chloroflexota; class Anaerolineae; order Anaerolineales; family Anaerolineaceae; genus Brevifilum. The sequence goes on along the minus strand of CAZLEK010000006.1, from coordinate 34,864 downwards.
TTGTGATCGGTCAGCATGGCCGAAGGAACTTTATGCGCCGGCGGCGAGAAACCATCAATAAACTCCAGGGAGGGGATGTCCCAGGAACTCGCCAGCCAATCAATCCCCAGGGATTTACAAAAGGAATCAATCGCTTCATATTCCTCCTGATCAAATTCAACCTTATAACGATAGTCCAGGTAGGAAATATAACCCCAGGGGGTATCGCGCATCTGACTCTTTTGATGGTCAGGCACGCACAGTTCTGGTGTCCGCTTTTGGAACTTAACGGCGTCCACGCCGGCCTGGAAGGCGGCTTTGATCAATTCTTTGGCCACATCTACGCTGCCGTTATGATTGATGCCGATCTCAGCGATGATATAGGTTGGATGACCGTCACCGACCAGCCGGTTCCCAATTTTTATGTCTCGATTCATATCACTCCTCATATTCATTTCAGCTTTAGCCATCATGGATGACGACTCAACAGAAGATCACAAACTTCTCGCACAGCCCCATGCCCCCCGCGGTGCGAGAGAATTTGATCGGCTGCTTGCTTCACTTTGTCATGCGCGTCAGCAACGGCGACGGCGCAGGCCACCAGGGAGAAACAGGCTGTATCATTGACGTCATTACCAACGTAGATGGTTTCATCGGGTGAAATGGATTCTTTCTCGAGGTAAGCTTGCAAAACTTGAGGTTTGTTCCCTACATCGTGAAAGTATGGCAGGCCAAGCTTCTTGGCGCGCATTGCAACCACTGGATTGGGTTCCGTGGAAATGATCACAGCCCGGATCCCAGCCTCCAGCAGCATCTCCACCCCCATGCCATCACCCCGGTTGGCGGCCACGCTTTCTTCACCCAACTCACTCACCCAAACTCGATTATCGGTCATCACCCCATCAAAATCAAACACGACCAGGCTGACTTTTTGCGGCCAGGGCCGCGGGAGCTTGCCGGGATGCACCATCTCCAGCCCACTTTCTCGGACAACCCGCTCATAACGATCCCAATCTCGCAGGGTATCGATGTCCACTGTGAACGCCGGATCAATCTGCACGGGCAGAATAACCTCACCGGACATGGACGCTTTGTCAAGGATCACCTCAGGCCGGATGACGTCAATATGGCCTGTCTGCCAGAAAGCTGTAGGGAGGATCTGCCGCGGGGCGTTATACGGTTCCGGGATACCGTCCACCTCCAGCAGCGGCGCCAGCTGACCATCCTGCCCAATCCGCCACATCTTGAAGGGATTTTGCCCTGCCGGCACAACGCCCCGCACCGAATCCGCTTCCGACTGGCCATCCAGCAGCCCGATGGCTCGATCCACCAGCCCCTTGGGTCGGATGGGCGAAGTTGGGCGCAGCTGAACCACCAGCTCAGGTTCGTAATTTTCTTTTTGCATCAACCAATCTAAAGCATGTTTGAATACTGGTAAATCTGGGGTCTCATCCTGTGCCAGCTCGGAGGGCCTTATAAACGGGACCTCTGCGCCGTGTTCTTTGGCCACCCGGGCGATCTCGTGGTCATCCGTGGAGACGATCACCCGCGTCACCCGCTTCGCCTGTCGGCCAGCTGCAATGCTGTAGGCAATCAGCGGGTAGCCAGCAAAATCTCGAATATTCTTGCCGGGAATCCCTTTGGACCCACCTCGAGCGGGGATCAATGCCAACACCTCTCTATTGTTCACCATACCGTCCACCCCCCATCCACAACCAGGTTCGCCCCGGTCATATAAGACGAAGCGTCCGATGCTAGAAAAACGATCGCCCCTTTCATCTCATCTGGTTCAGCCATACGTCCCATCACCGTCCGAGCAGAATAACCTCTCAGGAAGGTTTCATCATGCTGGTTATACACTCCCCCGGGTGTGAGGGCATTCACCCGGATGGGTTTTCCGGCGTAATAAGTCGCCAAATACCGGGTCAGCCCCAGCACGCCAGCTTTGCTGACAGAATAATAGACCGGTTTATACTGCCTGGGTCCGTCCGGCCGTTCATACAGCCGCTGGTCCGGCCCAACCAGCCCATAGGTCGAACAAATATTGATCATCACACCACGATTTTGTTTAACCATTTGCCGGGCTGCCGCCTGGCAGGCCAGGAACATGCCGGTTAAGTTCACATCCATGGCTTTGTTCCAGGAATCAAGTGGGTAATCCTCAAATGCATTCGCCGATTGTCCCTGAAGGTTCTCGGGATCAAATTTCGGATCCAAAGCAGCGCTGTTAACCAGAACATCCAACCCCCCAAAGGCTTCGACCGCCTGAACCACCATTGAAGCGACCGAGCCCGGCTGGGTCACATCCACGGATACAGCCAGGGCTTCCATCGTGTCTGCCCGCAAAGCTTCCGCTTGCTCCTGGGCTGCTTTTTCATCCAGATCAGCCACCACCACTGCCGCGCCGGCCTCGCCTAAAGCGCGGCTGAACTGCCTTCCCAGCAGCCCGGCAGCCCCCGTCACCAGGGCGGTTGTGCCTTTTAAAGAGAATTTATCCATCACTGTCACAATTCTATCCTCATTTCTCTTCAGAACTGAGTGCTATTATACCCTTGGGGATGTGAATGATAAGCGAGTCCTGCAAGGCCAGACCGATTTTTTCAGTTATTCATTAGACAGGCAGTGAGGATAGGTCTCTTCAATCGGTTGGAAATCAAAGGGTGGGTACTTCCCGCTGAAGGTCTGGTCGGGCAGCAGTTCATAGGGCGCATCAAAGATTTCCTTGAACACCAACCGGAAGGTGTTCACCGGCGTGATATGCGAATAGAGCGCCTGGGACCCAGACCCGGGGAGATGAAAAGCTGAGAGGATCATGGTCCGGTCGTAAAAATTTGATCCGTGATCGGCCTGGAGAATAATGACGGGCGGGGTGGAGGATGTTTCGAGGATCTCCGAAACGACCTGCAGGATCTCCCGGTTGATATAGCGGATATTGTTCAAATAGCCGGCCTGTCCCCTTTGACCCTCTTCCCACAGCTTATCATAGTCATCCAAATTTGGAATCACGCCCTCCTGGTTGAAAATATACGGCGGATGGGGGACGACCAGATGCACCATGACAAACTGCGGTCCTTCCAGTTCTGGCAGCGCTTTGAGTTTATCCAAAGTAAAACGGATCCGGAGGGCATGGGCTTCCTTGGGCATCACGGCCGCCTGGATGAGGTTGAGGTCCTGTTTGGCAGCCCAATCCAGCAAGGCGGAAAGCAGTGTGGTCTCTAAATAGATCTCTTCAAAATCGGTGATGCTGGGCGAAAGAAAGTGGGTCTGTGTTGGCTCAAAATAAATATCGACCTCCGAGAATTGGGCCCAGTAATAGGAGGTTTCAAAAGCTATGGTTTCATAACCGATGCCCTCCAAGCTCTGCATGACCCGGTTATCCTTCGTCAGATCATCAAAACGCAGGCTGTCAACCGTTGCCCCTTGGGGCAGCTGACTGGCCAGGGTGTCAATATAAGCCATATTCATTAAGGACGGCAGGGTCAGATGGGTGTGCGCGTAGTTTGAGCGGCTGCAGTCAGCAATGTAGAATCCCAAAGCTTCCAGGGAGTCAAGAAATTCGCGGTTATCAAAACCAAACTGCGCTTCAAGCACATCCGCACGGGTATAGCCGTCGAGCAGGATGTAATAGATATCGGGCGGGTCTTGCGGCCGTGTGAGGCCTAGTGCAGTTTCTGATGGTTTATAAGAACGATCTGCAATTCCTTGAGCAACAGCGTGCCTCCCTAACGGGATCAAAGAGAACAAAACCAATGCCCCCATAACGGCATTTAAAATCCTGGTTATTTGGTCGCCTATTTTCACCTTTTTAACAAACAGGAAAGAACCCCCCAAGAAGAGGATTAACCAAATCGGCAGCAGCACCCGATGACGGGCCAGGGAAACAGTCCAACTCATCCCTTTTAAAAAATTGTAAAGATGACCATAGGCTAGAAATATTATCAGGCTCCAGGTAGCCATCAAACCAGCCTGATTCCAATCCTTGAAAAGGATTTGGCAAAAACCTAAAAGAATGATTGAAAAGAGGACGACCAAAACAAATGAGCGGACCAAACTTTGAAATTGTGCCTCGCCCAAGTTGCTTGTATAGAGTGCGAGAATTGAATAAATCGCAAACAACACTGGATGCCAGACTTGATTAAACAGTTTTTTCTTCATCTTATTGACCATATTGGCAACGACCTATCTTTAACAATCTTTCATCACACCGAGGTTTCCTGGTTGAAAAACAATGAAATGTCTTCCTTTCATCCTGCAGTGTAAGTTATAGTTCACAATGGCATATATTGACGCTCAGCTTGTTAAAACTCTCAATGCTTGTGTCAGAGATTCCATCGAGCTTAATTTTTATTTCAATCAATTTGACAATAGGGGTCCGCGTCTCTTATTTCACTGATGTCAAACCAATCGGATCGACTCTCAAAAGTACGATCTTCTAATAGTTCATAATCTGTTGAAAATAATTGGTTGAAAACCATCCGGAAAGTATTTACGGGAGTTAAACCAGGATAAATTTTAAAATCACCTCTATCTTCAGGGAAGTAAATTGCATTGAAATTGGTGTATCGAAATTCTGGTCGTAATCCATGATCGCTTTGAATAATGACCACTGGTTTATTATCAGATAAGGTTAGCATTTTCTGTACTTGCGCGAGTGTTTGTGTTGAAATGAACTGCGTTGAATCCAGATAAGCAAGCTCAGAATCCTCAACATTCTCAGTCACATTGCCTGCAGAATCGAAAACAAATGGTGGGTGTGTTGTCATAAAATGTGCATAGACGAATTTGGGACCTTCTAATTTAATCGCTTGTTCAAGGGAATCGATGTTTGACAACTCAATATAAGCTTTTAATGCTTTCGAAGATTCGATATTTACCTCAGATAGCATTGTCTGAACTCTCTTTGCAACTGAATCCAAAAGAATCAACCCACCTGTCGTTTCTATAAACATTACTTCAAAAGGTTGAAGAAAATTAAACTGACTTGTTGTCTCAATATCGTAAAACACATCAGCATCATCGATCGTTAACCACTCATATTGGGTCTCAAAAGAGACAAATTTATACCCTAATTCCCTCAACATTTGCCGAACTCGATTGTTTACCAATAACTCACGGCTTGTAAACCGGTTGACATCATCTGTCAGATTATGCATGTAATCCATATTCAACAGGGAAGGCATGGCAACGGCGGTATGTTCGTAATTCGCACGAGAACAAGGCACGACCTGGAAACCAAGAGCTTCCAACTGACTTACAAACTCATCATTATCAAACTGATAATAGTTTTCATAGACATCCGTTCTACCATAAGCATCCAGAATCACGAGATAAATATCTGGCATGGATTCAGAACTGTCATAATCCAGACTGTGATCTTCTGTTACTTTCAAATTGACTATTTCACGGTTGTAGAAATAAATCCCGATCTGAAGAACCTGAAAAAAGATTCCTGCCAACAGCATCACATTTAAGAATAAAGTCCAGAACTTATAATCATTCTTCCTCCTCAGAATAAGAATCATCCCGATGACATACAGGATCGACCAAAGGGGTATGATCAACCGATGACGTCCTAACAAAATATTGGCAACACTAATATCCTTCAAAACTGAATAGATATGCCCATAAGTGAAGAATAAAAATAAAGAGAAGCTCGCCATTAGGGCTGATTGATACCAATCCTTGAGCAGTATTTTAAAAAAAACAAATACCACCGATGAAATCAGGATTGAAATCACTAAAGGTCGCCAAATAACGCTCAGAGAGACTTCAGAAATATTTGCAAGGAAGAAAATCAATAACGGGAATATCCCCCATAAGATGGGATGAAATGGAAATTTATTTAAAATATTCGTTCTCATTATGAATCTCCACAATCGCCTTTAGACATTGCATGTAATTGGAGTCAAGTTTGAGCGGCTTTGATGTTATGGATTTTGATTATGAATATGCTCTGTGAGTTTTAGTGTGGCAACCCCATCTTGAAGATCGCACAAAGATTTTTCCCTATCTGAAATCAGATTAAGGAAATGGCGCATTTCTTCCAAGAAGAGGTCATTGCGCTCAAAACCAGTTGAGGGCGCCATCATTTCCCACTGCTCTTCTTCCACCCGGAAGATCTTCGCCACGCCGGTGGCGTTATCCCAGTGAATGCTCCCCAGTTCGCAGTTGACGTCCAACCAGTGCGCCGACGGGCGTTGGAAATAATCCAGGTGGATCGAGCCGATGACGCCTGTTTCCATCACCAGGCTGATCTCCGCCACGTCTTCAACTTCCAATTCCAGTGCCGAAACCTGACCGGTGACAGCAGTGACCGAAGTTACCTCCCCAAACAACCAGCGGGCATAATCCAATGGGTGGCAGAGGGTGTTCACCACCCCACCGCCCAGATCCTTACGGGCAGCGTAGCTCTGGCGGTAGTCCTCCCAGGGGTGCCAGCCGGGCAGATACTCGCCCCAATGGGCGCGGAAGGAATATACCCGGCCCAGATCGCCGCGATCCAGCAGGGCTTTCACCTGCTTGAGCACAGGATGAAAGCGGAATTGAAAACCAACCAGGGTTTGGATGCCGGCCTCAGAGACCGCTTGCTGAAGCGCCTCAACGCCTGCATCCAGTTGGGCAGCCACGGGCTTTTCGATCAACAGGCAGCAGCCCGCCCTTGCCGCCGGGATGGCCACTGCCAGGTGCAGCGCGGTGGGGTTGGAAACGATCACCGCATCGGGTTCGTGCGCCAGCGCTGCGTTCAGGTCCGTTTCTACCGGGTAAGGCGCCAGCGCTTCGTCCGGTAGGGTGCTGTGATGCGTCCGGTACAGGAGGATATCCTCCTGGCCCAGGGCGGCCAGGTTGCGTAAATGCCGCCTGCCGATGGATCCCAAACCCGCAATAAGAAATTTCATCTTCTGATCCGTAGATGAAGGGGACTTTATTCCAGATCGGAATTTTCTGGCCGATCACCCTGGCCGGCGCCGTACTCATCCATTTCGTCCAACTCCTCCTGGACGTCACCGCCTTGGTTCTTCCGAAAGAATTTAACAATCTTCTTCCAATATATCCGCACCGCGACGGCGATGCCCAACAGGCCGGCCAGCAGCATCTGGATGATGAAGCTGCCCGAACCAGGGTCAAGGTACATCAAAGGTTTTAATAACAGATCTTGGTTCATGATTTTTTCTCCCAAATAACCAACCTGTGCAAGGTCAGGCTTTTCGTTGCATCAAATACAGGATTCTTTCCGAATCCTTCAAGGGTACCCTTTGAAGGATGTCATAATCATACCTGAAAGCCGCTTCAAAGCCATCTACGCTGTAATTATCAAAAATATCCTCACGAGAACGCAGCAGCCGCTGCACCTGCGAGTCGGATTTTGGCACAAATTCAATCACGAGGAACTGGCAGAGCTGTGCGAAAAACTGCGCCGTCTTCCGCAGCGGGACGTTGTTCGAAATGGCCAGGTGATGGATCAAGGCCAGGGCCAGGACCAGCGAGACCGGGCCTCTTTCGATCAGGGATTGGCGCTCTGCATGCGCCCATCCCAGGCCGGGGGAGGGGTTGGTCAGGTCCATCACCAGGGGGAGCAGGTTTGGCTCATGATTTCTGCGCACCTGGATATAGTTTTGTGAAACGGCATCCGGGTCCACATCAAAGGCAAGGGTGAAGATGCCGCGGTCGCTGGCCAACCGGCTGAACGCGCCGGTGTTGGCGCCCAGGTCCCAGACAGCTTGCGGCTGAACGCGATCGATAAACTGCGAGACGATCGCCTGCTTGTCATCAAAAGCATCTTCCGAATAATTGGTCTGGTCGTAATAATGGGCCCATTCTGTTTTGCCAATCCGGATCGAAAGTCCTTTGACGGTATCACGCAGGCTGTTCAACAGGCTCACCAGGGCCTTATGGCTGACCTTGCCGCGCACCGCCTCCCGGCTGACAGCCCGATCCGCGTAGCGTTGTTGACTGCGGGCATGCAGGTGGAGATGTGTTAGAAGGCCAAACCGCAGCCTGGACCGGAAGGGCAGCAGGTGTGAGGCCAGGTCCAGGGGAACCCCATCAATGAACAGGCGGCTCATCAGGTTCATACGCTGATCTCGATAAGCCATCAAGGCCAGAGGCGCCAGAAAGTGCTGGCAGAACTGCTTATAGGCCACCCAGGGCTCCCCTTCCTGATAGATCTCATAGGAAAGGGTATCCAACAACTGCCAGCTGCCCTGGTGGAACTGCAGGTTATAGGCGCTGGCGTCTTTGAGGATCATGCCGTGATCCAGCCCCTCCCTGACGAGCCGCAGGGTGGTCAGCGCGGCGCTGCGCAGCATCAGGAAGGACCATTCATAGGGATAGGAAATAAAATCCACCGGATCCGGCTGGAGAACCTGGTAGGCCAGATCGGGCTCTGGCGCCAGGCTGAGATCCACCGCTTGATGAGGGATGATCAGCTGCTTGGCAGCCAGGGACTCGTACAGACCTGAGGCCATCAGGCGATCATAATGCGGACGATAAACCTGGTTGACCTGGCGGTAGAGGACGCCTTCCCGATAAAACAAGAACCCGCTGGGGTCACGAAATGAAGCCCCGTGTTTAAATTTTTCTACCATATAGCCATCCTATAAATTGTTCGAAAGACAAAAAATGAACGCTTAATTCAACCACCGGTAAATCCGGTTGACCATCCCTTGTAAAATATAACGGATCCACCCCACCTGCGCCAGACGACGCATGATGCCCTGGGATGCGGATGCTGACTCTGCAGGCTGGACCTGCATGCCGTACTTCGCAGCCAGGTTGGCCACTTCCGGTGAAATGGCGTTGCCCATCAGGCGCATGGTCTGCTCCCGCGTGCACAGGCGCAGATAGCCCTTGGCATCCATGCGGTCATCCATCTCCACCATCCGGCCCATCAACTGGTCGCTCCAGCCTTCCGGGAGCATTTCATCCAGGATTTCCAAGATCGCAGTCTTCGGGCAGACCATCTGGAAGTGGTGGGCGGAGACCCAGGCTTCCAACCCATGGACCTTGACGATCACATCCTCCACACCGGCCACCTCTTTGTGGTACTGCTCCCAGGTTCGACCGGTATTGATGATGTACTCATCTTCCCATTTACGGGGGGTCAGTTGGCCGCGCTGCGTTTGGACATCGGGCCGGGCAGCAAAGGCAAGCGTGCTCTCCGAGCTCATCACCACGCGCTGGCGGATGTAAAACCCGGTCACAGCACCGACCTTCGGGAAAGTGTCAATAACTGCCAGATGCGCCCCCAACCAACCCGGCAGGTGAAAGACATCATCATCGCTGTAAGCGACAATTTCCCCCGGGGCTGTTGCAAAAATCATCCTTAGGGCATTGAGTTTGCCGATGTTGCGCCTGGACAGCAGCAAATAATCAATTCCCCCATTTTGATAGAGATCCTGGAGATAGGTAACCATTTCCGGGCAGCTGCCGTTGTCAAATACCAGCAGATCAAAGGGTTCCTGTGTGTTGGTCAGGATGCTCTCCAGGGTCAGACGCGTCACATCCAGCCGGTCCTGAAAATAGCCGCCTTGATGCGGTGCATAAACCAACACCGCCACCGTCGTGCGCGCCGGGCTGTGGTCGAGCTGCTTACCCCGCGAGGGGTTCTGTCCAATCCGTGGCATAGGACCTTTCTAATCAGACTAGGGAGATTCTATCGCTGCCTGAGCTTGTAGGCAAGCCAGCCTTTGATTTCATTGAACGCCTTAAGGGGATGGAAGAGGGCAAAAAAGAGCCATCCCAAGGGGCGCGAATGAAGCCAGACCAGGGGAAAAATCTCCACCTCGCGCCAGAATGCGGCCCAATCAAGCGGCTGGTTCACCAAGCGCCCATCCACCAGGGTATGGGTGGCGTCCGAAAGTTTGAAGATCGTCCTGCGTCCGCCGCCTATTTTGATATTCTCATACGTTTCAGGCTGCTGGTAATGGATCATGCCGCCAGGCAGATGCGCGTAGCCGTGATTCTGGTGAATGGCCGTCAGGGCTTTGGTCATATCCACCACTGCCCAATGCTGCCACCGTCCCCGGAAGATCATCCAGTTGTCCCAGCCGGCGCGGCCTACGGCAAAATCTGGAATGTCCGTGAAACACTGGCGGGGAAAAATGAAGTAATCGCTGCCGGTCTGGCCGTGCAGCCGGCCCTCCTGGTGGGTCCGCTTGTGCAAGCGATCCGCCCAATCTCCCGAAAAGGAGAGCGACTCGCTGACATCCAGATCCCAGCGCTGCCCAACGCCCAAAAACTGGTCCTTTTCTGTAGACAGCGAACCAATTCGATCGATCAATTCTGGCAGGAACAGGATGTCTGCATTGGCATAACCCAGGAAAGGGGAGTCATTCACCCCCCGCGCCAGGTCAAAGATCGAACTGATCAGAGGGGTGCCCATGGCATTGCAGCGCACCGCCGGCAGGTGAATCAAATCCAGCTCCTGGCAAACTTCAGCGATCCCGGGCTCATCACCCACCACAACGGCCTGAACGGCATCGCCCAGCGCCTTCCAATTGCGCAGGGTGTTGCGCTGGATCACTGAAATGTGCGTGTCAGTGAAGGGTTTTGGGGCGGTGAACAGGGTCAGCAGCGGCGTCAACTCAGCGCTCCCTTAGCATCTGGCAGCGGCCGCCAGGCTTTGTGGGGGAAGAGCTTCTGGGCCAGGCGGCGGTAGAGCAGCCCCAGCTTGCGTTTGATCCTCACTCCCCTTTCAGGGCTGAGGTCAACCGCTTTGGCTCCTTGGGCGGCCGGCACGGCCAACACCGTCAGGTAGAGCTTGAGCAGGTCAGAACGGGGTTCGCCGTGCCGTTTGATCTTTACGCTTTTGAATCCCGCCATTTTGAGGGTTTCATGCAGGGTATGCGGCGTAAAGCAGGCCAGGTGGGCCAGCTCATAGCTGTCATGCGCGTAGAAATTGGGCACTTCGACCAGCAAGCACCCGTCCGCCGCCAGCAGGTTCTCGCGGATCATGGCCAGCGTTGCCACGGGGTTCGGCAGGTGTTCCAGGACATGGATCAGGCTGACCAGGTCATAGGGTTCTGGATCCGCGGCAGCCAGGGCTTCCAGGGAGGGGTACATCTCCAGACCCCGATTGTGCGCATATTCGCGGTAGGCGTCCCCGGGCTCCACGCCGCTCGTCCACCCGCCAAAGGCCTCGCGAAAAGCTGCCAGCAGCATCCCGCTGGACGCGCCCACGTCCAGGATCCGGGAAGGGATCTCAAATTTCTGCCGCCGTAAAAAGCCGATCAGGAACGCTGCCCGGTTTTTCTGAACATACAGGTCTTTGGCGGTCGGTTCGGGGTCCCCCTGATAGATTTTTCGGTAGGTTTCTGCATAAAAATCCGGATCGGCCGCCTGCGACTCCGCCAGGGATTGGAAGACCAGCCCGCAATTCCCACAGTGATAATAGGTCAGCGGGTACCCAAAAGAACGTGCTTTCTCAAAAGGCTGATTTTTTTCTGAACCGCACAATATACATTTCATAATTACTTTTTGTACTAACGAGGTGCCCAATTATAACACCAGGCTATTCACGTTCAATCTTCTCCCATCAGCAGTCATAGTAATCGCAAAGTTAGAGGTATTGAAATAAATTGGCTCCCCGCAACGAGGACGTTGCGGGGAAATGCCTAAGGAAGGCTTAAATATGAGTTCAATCCAGAAATTTGCATTAAAAGCTGGCGTTTTTTCACCGACGAGGACATCGGCGAGAGCGAAAAGTTTGGATAAGATACCATTGATCACCCTGCGGATAAAAAGAATTTCAATCATAACTTTTCGTGGGGAACTTACGATTGCCCTGCATCAGCAGTTCGTACAGCGGCCGGGTGGGGAAATCGCTCAAGATCGGTTCACCAACGGGTTTAACCTCTCGCAACCCGTTCAAGGGCAGCGGTTCCACCCGGCGGGTTAAACCATCTTCGCCTGCGGAGATGAAGATGGTTTGCTTTTGTACGAAATCGCCAAAATTCCGGTTGCTGGCATACACATTGGAGCCATCCAGGGTAAAGTATCCCGGGAGGCGAACAATATTGTTCTGCCAGCCGTCAATCAACCTAAAAACTCGCGGCGGCGCCCAATCCTCCGGAAAGTGATAAAGCTGGGGCAGCACGCGCGGCAGGTTCCAGGTGTTGGCCCCGATTTGCAGCACATCCTGAAAGGCTGCTGGCTCTACCAGGATGGCGATCCCTTCCTGCACATCCTGGATCAGCGGGATCAGATCCCCCCAAAATTCCTGCTGCAGCTGCCAGGCGCGCTGGTAGTCGCGTTGGACCACAAAGCCGAATGCAAAGTTCAAACCCAACAATAAAGCCAGCAGTCCCAAAAAGAGGATCCGCAGTCCCCTCTTGCGCAGGGACCGGAAGATCAAGGAAGCCAGGCTGGCAAGGATCAACGCCGCACCGATCACCGCGGCCAGGTGAACCCGGGTGGCGCGCCCGCTGATCGCATAGGGCCGCAGGATCACCGTCAGGGGATAGGCCATGACCAGCATCAGGACCCCGGCCAGGGTCAAACGCAGCTCGCGCCGGGCTTCAGGGGGAAGATCGCTCCACCAGCCTTTTCTCAAGGGGAGCAATTTCGCCCCCGGCCGATAGGCGCCCCTGCGGACCCAAAGCAAGAACAGGAAAAATGCCGCTGAAGCCGCCAGCGCAGCCAGGCCCTGCTCCAGTGTGATCCCGCGTAAAACCTGCAGGGGCCTGAGGAAATACGCTCCCAACCCCACAAAAGGGCCAATCGCCATGTGCCGGAGCGGAATAAGGACCATCTCAGGGAAGCCCAGACTGGACGCCCGCTGGTCACCCGCTGCCAGCCGCAGCAGGTAGATCCCAAAGAAAATGACTGCAACCAGGCTGGTATTGGTCAGGAGGCGTTTCTTTAATCGTCGGCCGTTGGCTTTCGTCAGCAGCGGCGCGGCCAGGAACAAGAGGAAGGGGGTTTCATAATTCAGCATCACCAGGGCCAAGACCGGATAAGCCAGCCAGCGCAGGGCGCTCTGGCTCAAAGAGAGGTGCAAAGACAGCAAAAAAAGCAATACCGCCGTCTGGAGGCCAAAGGCATTGAACAAAAAAGCCTGGGTGGTATCCGCAGAGAAAACCAGGTAAGCAAATCCGCCGATGGCACACAACAAAAAACTCCCCTGGATGCGCCGCAATAAGAGCACAAATAAAAGCATATTTGTCAACCAGATCGAAAAACCCAGGAGATACATCCCCTGCAGCCCCCCAACTTGCCAGCCCAGATGGGCGAACAATACCACCCAGGACCACATCAAGGGCCGGCCTTGCTGATCCAACGTGGAAAAGTAGCCCGAGATCATCTCCATAACGCCCGCAAAATCCGCTTCGATGGCGCTTGGAATAAAGGTCAGGTCATCTTCATACAGGCCAAAGCTGGGGCTCAACCAGTAACGGGTCCCCCAAGCCGCAACTGCCAGCAGCAGGAACAACAAGGCCCAGGCAGCCCAGGGCTGCTGTTTTCCTTGGCAGGGGGCGTTATTTTCCATAACGGTCTCCAATGGCATCATCCCTCCCGTTGGTCCACATCCAGGAACCCCTTATGAGACACAGAGGCATTAATCGACTGCCAGTCGGGATGCTGTGCCAGCAGGTCAAGGATCTCCGACAGCGAAAAGGAATCTGAGTTGCCAAAAGCGTCGAAAATCTTACGGACCAGGGCCAGATCCTCCGCCGTGTCAACGGTCAACCGCAGATGGCCCAGGTTGGGTTCCTGGTCGACCAATAATACCTTGAAGCGGCCCTCTTCTTCATAGAAATAGGGCATTACGTGCTCTCGCTGGTGCCGCTGGTCAGCCGCCTGCCAGGCCTTTTCCAGAGCTGAAAAAGCCACCACCTCCGTATCCATCCCGATCGGGGTGGTGCGTTCCCAGGGCGGCGGCAGGCGGTTGGCGGCAAAATCGACGCCGCTATGCTGAAAAGCCCGCACCGTGCGATCGATTTCACGCGGGTCAATTAATGGGCAATCGGCCGTCAGGCGGACGATGGTTTGGGCGGAAAAGAGGCGCGCCGCCTGGTAGTAACGATCCAGCACGTCCTGGGGATGCCCGCGGACCACGGGAAAACCCTGCTGGCGGCAGTAAGCAGCCACCGGGTCATCACCCGCATCCCAGGTGGTGGCCACAACCACACGACCGAGGGTTTGCGCCCGGCGGGAGCGAATGACCACCCGGCTCAACATCGGCGCCCCGCCGATATCCATCAAAACCTTGCCAGGCAGGCGGCTGGAACCCATCCGCGCCTGGATGATCGCCGCAACCGAAGGATCTCTGGGGAGTCGATCCGCCATCTTTTACTCCGCCGGGAGGATGTTGATGGACGCCACCGCCGCATCAAAGGCCGGCAGGCGCTGGTCGATCTGAGCCTGGTTGGTGAAAAACCCTACCACCCACAGCTTCCCAGCCTCATTGAACAGGTAAATGGCCTGGGCGGTCTCCACGCCGGCGTTTTCCGCCGTGGTCAGGAAACGCAGCGCTTCCCGTCCGCCGAGATCCAACCGCTCCTGGGAGAGACTGTCCACCTCTTCTCCCAGCAGGGCATTGGCAAAAGCGGAGATGATCGTTAGGGACATCCCAGCGAATTCTTCATTCTTCAAGATCACCAGGCTGGTGATGTGTTCTGCCGGGCTGGCGGTATCGTAGCCCCACAGGATGATATCGTCCTGGTTCTGCTCGTAAAGCGCCTGGATATCCTGGGCATCCTCTTCACTCAAAGCCTGCAAGCCTTCCACCAGGATGGCCAGGTCCTTTTGAACATCCCCCATGGCGTAGGAGGACGGCAGGGTGATCTGCACCCCATTATCGCTGAAAACCTGGGGTTCTGCGGAGGCTGTCTCCGTCTGAGAAGCGGTTGGTTCCGGTGCAGGCTGTTCCGTTTCTGCAGGCGTGATGTTTTGTGGTGTGGGTTCCTCCTGGGCGGTCTCTTCGGTGACAACCACCCGCGTCTCCACTGCGCGGTCAAAAAATGGCAGCCGGCAGCCCAGGCTGGACAGAACCAGGGTTAATCCTGCGATCGCTGTTAAAAGTCGTTTCATATGGCTCACTTCCATAGCATCATTCGGTTAATTTTCAGTTCCATGAGCTAGATTCTAACGCATTCCAGGTTTTCTACCAAAGGCTGTGGCGGGGGGAGGAACTGAAACCCTGTCTTGATCTCGAAGGCCCGCTGGCAAACATCAACCTAGGGCCTTGTGATAAGCCGCCAGACATTTGGCAAAGTTTTGATCCCAATCGGCGCGTGCCTCGGCCAGGGCGCGTGCCCGCCTGCGGTATACGGTCAGGCCCTCATCTGAGGCCAGGTGAAGCAGTTGAGAAACCAGCGTATCGACATCCCCATCCACGAATAGCTCGCCCACCTCACCGGGAAAGACCCATTCCCGGTTAGCTGGGATATCCGAAACCAGGGCTGGAAGGCCGCAGGCCAGGGCTTCAAGCAGCGAGATCGAAGAGCCGTCGCAGTGGGAGGGGCTGACGAACAGGTCCGCCGCGCCGTAAGCGGCAGGCAGGTCCTCCCGACTGAGATACCCCGGAAAGTGAACCCTCTCCCCAACCGACGCAAGGATCTCACGGATATTGTCCGCCTGGGGTCCGCCCCCAACCAGCAGCAATCTCAGGCGGGAATTCTGTGCAGAGGCTTTCACAAAGGCTTTGGCCAGCAGGTCCACGCCATACAGAGGCGCCCAGGTGCGGTTGCACAGGATGACAAAATGACTGTTCCATCCAAGCAAACCTCTCCAATTCAACCCATCTGCTAGCGCTTTTTCGGGTGAAAAATGGTCCAGGTCCACTCCCCAGGGGAAAATCTCGATCCGTTTCGAGTCCATCCCAAAGCGGACGGCCTGATCAGCCACTGTCTGGCAGTCACCCAAAAAGAAATCTGTATGGGCCAGCGTGGTGCGGGTGGCGTGACGCATCCAGGGACTGCGCACGGCGCGCAGCAGCAGGTCCGACCCCCAAGACATGGTTACCAGGGGGTGAAAGCCAGCCAGGGTGGTGACCAGGGCTGGGCCCTGCACTGGGCCGGCATGGATGAGATCCAGCCGCAATGGACCCAAAAGGGCCTTCAAACCCGCCACACCCGCCTGCCAGCCCCCCCAATCGGTCCAATCCGGCCTGTCCGCCGGCCAATCCAACTCGATCACACCGGGTATGGCTTCTGGTCGGCAGTCCCTCTGCCGTAAAGCGTAAATCTGATGCGGCGTACGAGACAGGGCAGCAAGAAAGCGCCTGTCGTGGGGCGTATCCCCTTCCGTGAAATAAAGCACTCGCATCAGGTCTCTTTGAGAATAGATTGAGATTAACCGGTTAGGGATTGCCGAACAGGGACCAGCGCAGCTCTTGCCCGGCGGCGATGCGTTCAAGGGCTTTTAACCCCACCAGATCCTGGATCTCGTAGGGCATGATCGCCCCCTGGGTGGCCGGCCGCAAGACATCGATCATCTCCCGCGAGATGATCTCTCCCGGTTTAATGCTCCGCGCCGCCCGCAGGCAGCGCCGCTGGATGACCACCGTCTCCTGCTCATTTTCGGCCACAAACTTATCCCCAGATCCCAAAGCGGTCTCAAGTTGGCGGACTGCCTTGACCATCGCGGCCCAGGATTCGGGGTTCATCGCAAAGGGATGGTCCGGGCCCACCCGGTCGTTATCATCTGTGAAGTGTTTTTCAACCACCCGCGCACCCATGGCCACCGCACCCAGCACCGTGGCGTGGCCGTGGGTGTGATCCGAAAGGCCCAAAACCAGGTCCGGGAACATGCTGCGATAGGTATTGAGGACCTTGAGATGAATATTGCTGAAGTTTTCTTCAGCCGCTGTGTAATTCGTGTTGCATTGCATCAAAACCAGCTCTGAATGGATCGCCAGGATGGCATGCACGGCGCGCTGGACATCCCCGATATCCGAAGCACCCGTGGCCAGCAGCACCGGCTTGCCTTTGCGGGCGATGTGCTCACAGGCCTCAATCCAGGTGATATCGCCGGACCCGATCTTATAGGCCGGGACGAAGGGCTCGAGCATGTCGATCGCTTCAAAATCATAGGGCGATGAAAAGTAATGGATCCCAACCTCGTCACAGGTTTCTTTCAGGATGGGCGTCCACTCGAAGGGGATCGATGCGGAAGCGTACACCTCGGAAACAGACTGCTCCCATTTTGCCTGGTGGGAAACCTGGGCATTCATGTGGGTGAAGCCGTAGTCTGAAACGATCTTGGGCGCACGGAAATTTTGAAATTTGGCGGCATCCGCGCCGGCTGCCTTCGCCATCCGGATCAGCATTTTGGCGCGATCCAAACTGCCATCATGATTGGCTGCAATATCGGCGATAAAATAAGTGGGATGATCCTCCCCAATGGGGTGTTCACCAATCTTCAAAGTCATGGTTGCCTCCTCTTGAGCAAATGAGTGTTTTCTGGATCAAGCAGCAAAATGCTGCAGGGTTTCAGGAGAGCCATCCTGCCAGCGGCGGTAGAGCCTTTCGATCCCAGAATCCGCCCCAGGAGGCCGCCAGCCCAGGGCTGCTTCGAGCCTGGCCGAAGAAAGGGTTAGATTCAGCGAACGCGGCGCACCCCGGCTGAGGGTTTTCATCTGAACCGGTTGGATCAAACCCGGGTCGA
Organism: uncultured Candidatus Brevefilum sp.; assembly: GCA_964558525.1. Classification (GTDB taxonomy): domain Bacteria; phylum Chloroflexota; class Anaerolineae; order Anaerolineales; family Anaerolineaceae; genus Brevifilum. The sequence goes on along the minus strand of CAZLEK010000006.1, from coordinate 17,278 downwards.
GCCCGAAAGCCCTGGCGATTTTCAGACCAAACTCGTACTTGCTGAGGCTTTCAGAGCTGACCACATGATACAGACCTGAGAGCCCCTCGGACAGCATCTCCAGGAGGATCCAGGCCAAATCTTCCACATACAGGGGGCAGAAATGGGCATCCGTGAAGCCGTTGACCGGCCTGCCTTCCCGCAGGCCATTAAAGAAGAACTCGGCCAGACTGCGCCTGCCTGAAAGGCTCCAACCGTAAAAAACCACTCGGGCAATGCAGGCATTTGGGTTGGCCGCCTGCACTGCGCGCTCCCCTGCCAGCTTGGTGCGGGCATACACGCTGAGGGGGTTGGGGGCGTCCATCTCGGCATAACCGCCCTTCCGACCGTCAAAGACCGCATCGGTTGAAATGTGAATGAAAGGGATCCCCATTTTAGCGGCCAAACCCGCCAGTTCTCCCGGCGCTTCCGTGTTGATCTTTTGAGCCAGTTCGGGCAAGGCTTCGGCGGTATTTAAATCGGCCAGCGCGGCGCAGTGGATGATGGCGTCTGGGGACAGAGCCTCGATCACTGCCAGGGCGGCATCGGTTTCGGCCAGATCCACATGGCGCAGGGCAAAAGGCTGCCCGCGCAATTCGCGGGATTTGGCCAGGCCGGTCACCCGGTGGCCCTGGTCAGCCGCTACAAGGCATAAATTCAGGCCCAGCAGCCCGGTTGCGCCGGTGACCAATAACTGCATCGCGCCTCTTATTCCTTCTCCAACGCCGCTTCAATCGGCGCTACGATCTCATGGATCTCCTCCAGGGACAGCCACTCGGTGTTGTTGTCACTGGCATAATGGGTGCCTTCCGGCAGTAAGGTGCCTACCTCTGACCATTGATGCCCAAACCACAGGGCGGCTGCCGGCTGGACAACGTACATATCTTCCAGCTCAACCGTGGTGCGCGCCTCATCCTCTGAGATCAAAACTTCATGCAGCTTTTCGCCGGGGCGAATGCCAATGATCCGGATATCAGCTTCTGGAGCAATCGCCTTGGCCAGGTCGACCATGCGCATGCTGGGGATCTTGGGCACGAAAACCTCGCCACCCTGCATCTGCTCAATGCACCTGATCACAAACCGCACGCCCTGGTCCAGCGAGATCCAAAAGCGGGTCATGCGCTCGTCGGTCAGGGTCACCTCTCCGGCGCCGCGCTGCTGGATGAACAATGGCACCACACTGCCGCGTGAGCCGACCACGTTGCCGTAGCGCACACAGCTTAATCGGGTTTGCAGCCCGCCGGCATAGGCATTGCTCTGGACCATCAATTTTTCGGCTGCCAGCTTGGTGGCGCCGTACAGGTTGACCGGGTTAACCGCTTTATCCGTGCTGAGGGCCAACACCTTTTTGACCCCCGCGTCCAGGGCAGCGTCCACCACGTTGCTGCTGCCCAAAATATTGGTCTTAATCGCTTCCATGGGATTGTATTCGCAGGCTGGCACCTGTTTGAGCGCGGCGGCATGCACGACGATATCCACGCCGTTGAAGGCCCGTCGCAGCCTGGTCAGATCGCGCACGTCGCCGATGAAGTAACGCAGGTTGGGATGGTTGAACCCCGCCATGCGCATCTCGTGCTGCTTGAGTTCGTCACGGCTGTAAACGATCAACCGTTCGGGCTGGTATTCTTCCAGCAGGATCTCGATAAACTTTCTGCCAAAGGAACCCGTCCCCCCGGTCACCAGTATGTTCTTGTTGGTCCAATCCATTGGTGCATCTCCTGGAATTTTGTTCACATTATACTATTATTGCCTGCCGCGCCCGGGGGAGTTGGCCGGAGGTTTGTTCACTACCACCAGCGGGTACTGGCCGATCTTCCCCAGCAAGTGCGGAAAAAGATCTTCGATAAAAAAAAGGGCTTTCAACCAGAATTTTCCGCCCCAATCCTCGTAAAATACAGCCCGCAGAAACGGCACGCTCACGCTGCGCCAGACCAGGATCTCATGGTTCATGCGCCCATCTAAGGCCTGGGTGAGCCATTCAGCGCTCAGCTTGTGGACATAAGTCCCTTGAGGAGGGGTTTCCACTGCTTCTGTCACAGCCTGACCCGGCTGGGGTTGGGTTGGGAGCTTGACTTCCTGTTTTTTAACCCTTTGGCGCCACCAACGATGGGCGCGCCTCATAAAATGCATGAACCCGGACAGCCGGGTCATCAGGGGCGCATTGGTCCAACCGTTCACAATCACCATCTGCCGGCCGGGGTTCAGCGTTCGGTAGAGCTCATCATAAGCCGGCAGTTTATCTTCCATCGGGACGTGATGGATCGTATGTAAAGAGACGATCCCATCAAAGGCATCCGACTTAAACGGCAGATGGGCCACGTCGCCCACCACATACAGGCCATGTTCCCCCAGCCGTTCCCGGGCGGCCTTAAGCGCCACAATTGAGATATCCATGCACACCCGCGCCTGATAGCCTGCAGAATAGGTCAGGTATTCCGGGTACTGCACCGGGCCGGAGCCGGCATCCAGCAAATAACGGCCTTCCGGCGCCAGGTGGCGCCCAACCCGCATATGGCAGCGGTGAATATACTCGCGGGAAACCGGCCGTAAATCCTCATACTGGGCGTTTTGAAAGCGGTCGGCATCAACCTTCTGCCAACCCACCCGGTCATAAAATTCACGCACATCCTTTTTGATGGGGCCTTCTGTCATAACATCATCCTAATCTTTTAAAGCTGCATCCGATCGCATCTGAACCCGGGCCCGGCAGCCGCCCCCGCACCAACCGCTCAGGTGATGCTGGCAGTGGGCGCAGGTTTGTGAGAGGGGCGGACCCTGCTGAGCGAAATATGCCCGGAGGTCGCCTTGATCCGCTAAGTTGGTGAAAGCTGCAGCGCCCTGATGGGAAAAAGCGTAGCAGCGCCAGACCCTCAGCCCGGGGCCCACATCCACAGTGGGTGAACACTCAAAGCGCAAAGCCGTCCCCGCCCGGATGAGCGCTTCCAGCTCGCTTTCACTGAAGCGGCAGCGCATGAACCCGCAGTCCAGGCTGAGATGGATGCCCTCCTCAGCCAGTCTTCCGGCCCAGCGGACTACGGCGGCATGGGCTGCCGGTAAATCCGCATCCGGCAAAATTAGATTATCCCCGCCGATCACCGGTTGGGCAAGCCCCAGCCGGATATTGGGCTGCAGCCCCGCAGCCAAAATCAACTGTCGATGCCAGTCCAGGTCAAAATCCGGCCGGGTGATCGTATATCCCAGTTGGATGCGATCCCCTAACACGGCCATATTCTCACGGATGGTCATAATTTGGCCTGCGGAATAAAATTCACGGTGGTTCAAATTGAGCAGCACCTTATCCGGAAGGTTGGGCACGGTTTGGCCCAGAACCGGCTGCGTGCCGTTGGAAAACACCACCACCTGGAAACCTCGGTTCTTCAGGGACTGCAAAACTTCAGGGTAAGCCGAATGCAGGGTGGGTTCACCACCCATTAATCGAATTGCGTCCACCTCAGGATCCAAACTTGACAGGACCCTTGAAATTTCAGACCAGGGCATCTCCGTTGTGCCGATTTGCTTTCTGAGCGGTCCCGCAAAGCAGTAAGGACATTGGAGGTTACAGGCAGTGGTGATCAGCAGGTTCACAGGCAGCTCACAGTGGATTTTCTGAGGAAACGCCAGATGAGGACACAACTACCAGCGGATGGGTCCGCCCGTGAGTGCATCAAAGGTCTCGCCATAACGCGCCTGCCCCTCTTCACTGAGCACAAACTCGATCGGGCGCGCCTCGAAATCCTCCTTGAGGTCCAATAAATGCCAGGGGAAGGGCTTGGGAAAGTCAAAGAAGAACAGGTAAGCATAGCGCCAGGCCAATTCCACCTGCTCCTGCGAAAGGCGCCCGGCTTCCAGGTCTGACAGCAAAACGTTCAGGGTGTCAAAATAGACCTCCCAGGTGTCAGGATCGTATGTGAAACCGCGGTGGCGGTAATGGGTCTGCCCGGCAACGATCACGGGGATGCCGCGCATGGCCATTTCCAGGCCTACGGTGGTGGTGTACACCAATCCCAGGTCAGCAAAGTCCAGCAGATCATAAGTATTAACCTTTTGCTCTGGCTCGACCAGGTGGATCTGCGGCGGGATCTCTCCTAATTCAGCTTTAACCACGTCCACCATCGAGGCGCCGTGGGTCAGGGTTTCCCCGGGATGCACCCGGATCACCAATTGAACATCTTCCCGCCCGGCAAAGAACCGCACCGTGCGTTCGATCCATTCGGCCATGGTCCGACTGAACAACTGCCGTCCCAGGGTCAGGCTGTCACCCAAGACGTTCGTCGCCAGCAACACCACCGGCCGGTCATCCAGCCCGAGCTTCGCCCGGACCTTGTTTGCGCCTTGCACGGAGGTTTGCTGCCATTTGCGAGCAAAATTCTTCCAGGTGCGGCCGCCTTCGCGAGCGGTAAAGAGATCTTGCAAGCGCTGGAGCTGATCATCCTCCAGGGGCGCATCCCCTTTGGCCTCCCACAGGTCATCGGTTTCATGCCGCATGATCTCCATGTTTTGGGCCAGCCAGATCCGCTCACGCTGGTCGCTGAATTCAAAAGTTACCGTGGGGATCTGGAGATGCCGGGCCACATGATAGACCACCCCCATTTCCAGGATGGTGGCGTTTGGGATGATGGCCGCGTCCGGCCTGTGCGCGCCCAGCCAGGCTCGGGCATTAAGCGCCGTCTGCAGATTGCGTTCCTGGCGAAGCTGGTAGATGTCTTCTGTTTTGGTGACGTCCTCCACCTGGAGCGTGTATTGGGTATCGAACACGCTGACCTGCTCAACCTTTTGCGCTAATTCAGGCGGCAGCAGGCGAGAAAGCGGACGTACATCCAGCAGGGACTGCACACACAACACAGCGTTTGCTGGCTGGAGCGTCTGGCGGGTATAGAGATTCTGCCGCCGCAGGTCAAATTTTTGGATCGGCTGATCCCAGGAGGCATAAGGCAAAAAGGCCAGCGTGACCTCATGGCCCATCCCGGCCAAGGCCAGACCTAGCAGCGTTGAGAACTCAATCCAATAATGCAGGGAAGCAAAGATAAACACCTTCTTGCCAGCTGCCCGCGTAATTTGATGCGCCTGCGCCTGGGCTGCGGCTTCTGGCAAGACTGATTCCAGGAAGTCGAGGTTGAAGTGCGCCTGCCAGGGTTTATGCCGCTGGACAAGATGCCAGTAGAGCTCAGCTGTATAGGGAATCTCACCTAAAATTTTCTTGATCTTTTTTCGATCCATTGCTTATTTCTCACTCTGCTCTATCTTCCATGCGAGTTTTGGCCGGATGGGGCCCAGCCGCTTCTCCGGCCAGTGTGTCCCGGGAGCGCCGGTGGCATCGACTGTGAAAGTCAGGGCCTTATCATCCTGAAAATACCGCCGGATGCGAAAGACGCTGGCGTTCACGCCCAACACAAAGCGTCCTTCGTTCATCAAATTCGGGGGGATCTGGCAGCGGCTGATGTAGCGGCCGGCCGACCGGATCGCGTAGGACCTAAACAAGTCCGGGTCGTCGGTGTCAAATGTGGTGAACACAAACTCACCCCGGGTGGTCAGCATGTACAGGCCCACCCGCAGGCCGCTGATGGCTTGATCAAGTTCGTATTCCAACTCGATCATAAAGCCTTCGCTCGCGTTGACGGTATCCACCACCTTTTCAGCAGCGCTCAGGACACGCAGGGAGAGCGGCCTGAAAGGCGCATCCGTGAATTCTGAAGGATCCCAGACACGCTCACCCTGCTTGGTCAGCCCCATGTTGAGGTAATGGTCAACCGCCTGCGGGGTTGGGGCGCGCATCACGATCTGGCCGTTGTCCAGCACGATGGTCTCCTGGGTTAACCGCAGGATGGCCGACATATCATGGGAGACGAACAGCACCGTGCGCCCCTGCTGGGCGACATCGTTCATCTTCCCCAGGCACTTGCGTTGAAATTCAGCATCACCCACCGCCAGCACCTCGTCCACCACCAGGATCTCAGGTTCCAGGTGGGCTGCCACGGCAAAGGCCAGCCGCAGGTACATCCCGCTGGAAAAGCGCTTGACCGGGGTATCAATGAACTTGCTGACTTCTGAAAAATCGACGATCTCATCAAACTTGCGATCGATCTCTTCCCGGCGCATTCCGAGGATGGCGCCGTTAAGGTAGATATTCTCCCGCCCGGAAAGCTCCGGGTGAAAACCCGTCCCAACCTCCAACAGCGATCCGACCCGGCCGTGGATCTCGCCGTGGCCCTCCGTCGGATCGGTGACCCGGGAGAGGATCTTCAACAATGTGCTTTTGCCCGCGCCGTTGCGCCCGATGATCCCCAAAACCTGGCCGCGTTGCACCTCAAAGGAAATATCCTTCAGCGCCCAGATATGTGAGGGGCTCTCATAACGGCCGCGTTTCTCAGGCTTAAAAAGATTCCGGATGCGGCGTGCCTGTGAGGTCAGCAGATCACGCAGCGTATCTGGACGTTCCTGCGCCAGACCGATCCGATACCGTTTTGAGAGATTTTCAACGCGAATGGCTAAATCGGACATACACTCCTATACCAAATCGGCGAAAGTTTTTTCCATGCGCCGAAAGTAAAACAAACCGCTGACCAGCAAAACCAGCACCATCCCGCTGGAAATCAGCATGGTGATATCGGGCGGCGTACCGCCCAAGAGCGCCCAACGAAAACCCTGGATCACGCCAACCATGGGGTTGAGCCCATACAACGAGCGCAGCAACCCGGCCGGGATGGTCTCAATCGGGTAGACGATCGGGGAGGCGTACATCCAGACCTGGATGATGAAGGGCACCATGTGCTGTACATCCCGATACTGCACGTTCAGGGCAGACAGCCACAAACCAACGGAAAGGGCGGTGAGCAGGGTGAGCAGGGTCATCGGAATGATCCAGAGGATGTTCCAGCCAGGCCAGAAATTGTAAACGGCCATAACGATCAGCAGCACCACTAAGGACACCCCGAAATCCACCAGGGCCGCCATCACCGAAGACAGGGGGATGGCCAGGCGGGGGAAATAGATTTTGGTGATCAGGTTGGCGTTGCCCACCAGGCTGATGCTGGATCGCTGGAGCGCGGTGGCAAACAGCTGCCAGGGCAGCAGCGCCGAAAGGGCAAACACCGGGTAGGGCAGCCCCTGGGAAGGCGTCTCCAGCAGGATGCCAAAGATCACTGTGAAGATCAGCATCGTCAGCAAAGGCTGCAGTATTGCCCAGGCGATGCCCAGAACCGCCTGCTTGTAGCGAACCTTGATATCCCGCCAGGTCAGGAAAAAGATCAGCTCCCGGTAGCGCCAGAGCTCTTTAAAATCCAAAGCCAGCCAACCTCTGGAAGGCCGGATGTAGATCACGGATGCCTGGTTGTTTTGCCCGCGGGTGGTTTCCATAAGCTGCAGATCACTTCCTGCTCTGACGGTACCAGTCAATGGTCGCCTGCAAGCCCTCATCGAAATCGGTCCGGGCAGTAAAGCCAAATTCTTCTTTGGCTCGGCTGGTATCCAGGGCGCGCCGCGGCTGGCCGTTGGGTTTGCTCGTGTCCCAGACCAGGTCGCCCTCAAACCCGGTCATCCGGGCGATCTTTTCCACCAGGTCTTTGATGCTGATCTCGAATCCTGAGCCGATGTTCACGGGGTCCGATTTGTTATAGCGTTCCGTCGCCAGGGCGAGCCCCCGGGCAGCGTCCTTAACATAAACAAACTCACGGGTGGGGGAGCCATCTCCCCAGACCACGATGTGATCTTCGCCAGCCTCCTGAGCCTCAATACATTTGCGGATCAGGGCCGGGATCACATGCGAACTGCGGGGATCAAAATTATCGCCGGGGCCGTAGAGGTTCACCGGCAGGAGGAAAATGCTGTTGAATCCATATTGATCGCGGTAAGCCTGGGACTGCACCAACAGCATCTTCTTGGCCAGGCCGTAGGGGGCATTGGTCTCCTCCGGGTAACCCTTCCAAAGATCGTCTTCACTGAAGGGCACGGGGGTGAATTTTGGATAGGCGCAGACCGTACCGATGGCGACGAACTTCTCCACACCGGCTTCATAAGCCTGGTGCATCAGCTGGACGCCCATCATCAGGTTATCGTAAAAGAATTCCGCCGGGTGTTCCCGGTTGGCGCCAATGCCGCCCACGTGCGCGGCCAGGTGGATGATAATATCAGGATCTGAGTCCTTCAACATCCGCTGGATATCCTGGCCCTGCACCAGGTCATATTCTTCGATGGTTGGGATGAAGAGATGCTCTGCCCCCCGCTGGCGCAGGTCTTCCTGGAGGTGGGCGCCCAGGAATCCAGCGCCGCCGGTGACGCAAATTTTCTTTTCGGCCCAATTAAACGCATTTTTCATTTTTCCTCGACTCATTTCGTTGTGTTCACTTGATTGAATTCTATCCTGACATCCAACCCATCGACAACCAATGTCGGCGCCTGAGAGTCATTTATCAGAGCAATGTGCTGTTCCAGGCAGGTCAGGCGGCAAACCTCAGCGATATCGCCGCGGCCCTCCAACCGGACCGATTGAAAACCCTGCTCCTGCAGCCCATGCAGGAGTTGGCGAACCTTCTCCCGGACTTCCCGGAATAGGCTGAAGGACTGCTGAACGTAGGCCAGGGTCAACCGGGCGCGCAGGCTCAGGCCTTCTGGCGTGATGATATAACGCAGTTTGCGCCGGCGAAGCCGCTTGACTTTGACAAACCCCTTGTCAACCAGGCGCTTAAGATGCCAGTTGACCGTACCAATCGCCACGCCCAGCTCTTCAGCCAGCCTGGCCTGGGACACGTCGGGGTCTGCTTCGATCTCCTGGAGCAGGGCCAGGTCACGAAAACGCCCGTTAGAAGTTTCTGACTCGATCATAATTTCAGTAAATGAATTATAATCGCCTGGTTTCCATGGTCAAGCCTGAAAGCCAACATCTCGAACCAATCGTAGGGTGGATTGGCGATTGAAAGTATCCTTTGCAAATTGAAATTTGGGTTTACAGCTTCTTCTCAAGAGAAGATTCGGGAGAACCCACCAAAGAAAAAATCGGCGGATGGATACTATTTGGTTGTTGGCGTGGATTCGTGGAAAGATATTTTCCCTTTATGATCGAATGTCATATTGTCAGGTAGGCGCTTCCTTTATTTTTAACAATTGACTTGAGCAAATTTTTTTACGGTAGTTATTCAGGTTTCTGAGCCAGACTCAGCGCCATACCGCACTCTACTCTTTAATTTTCGTGCGTGGTCCACTTCTTCAACGCCGATCCTTAACCCACCCCAGGCCGATCACCAACCCGCTCAAAATGATGATCCCAACCAAGATCAGCCCCAGGCCCGGGAGCGGCACTTCGGGGATGTAGCGCCCCAGATACCAGGCTGTGAAGCCAGCCAGGAAGATGCCTTCGACCCAAAAAATCCGCTTGAGCCAGGCGTCCTTTCTTTCATGTGCAAACTGGAGCGCCCACCCTCCTGCCAGGGCCATCCAGGGCAGGAAAATCGCCCGGTAGCGAGGGTTATCCCACTGGTCTCCCCCTGCCCGGGCGGAGGCGATAAAGATCCAGGCCCAAACCAACAGGAAAATCACGGCCAACCAGCGCCGTTGGCGGGATTTCGGCAGCCGCCAGACCCGAACCAGGGCATAGGCCAGGAGCGGCAGCAATGCGTACCAGCCCAGGGCACGGAAAATGCCCAGGGCGCGCCAGATCCAGGGGGCTGGCGCGGCGATCGCGGCCGGCAGGACGGGCTGGAATAAACCGTAAATCAGAATAAAAGGAAAATCGGCCCATTCAGGCAGCGAATCGAGGATGGATTGCACCATGCCAGACCGCCGCACCGTCTGCAGTACGTCCCAGTGCAGAACCGCGTCCAGCCAATCACGCAGCAGCCAAACCCCGGCCGCCGCAGCCAGGAAGAGCAGGCCCCAACCAGCCGCCTTGATCCAGGCCTGTTCAATTCGCGTCGATAATTCCACCCAGACCCACAGAGCCAGCACCCCAAGGATTGGGATCGCGATCCGGAAGGAAAACACAAACAACCCCACCCCACCCAGGAGGAGCAGGAGGGCTGAAAGGGGCTTTTTACGCTGTTCCAAAAGGTGGACCAGCGCCCAAATCATCACGGTGAAGAACAAGATAAAAAAGGGCTCCCGCATTTGGGCGGATCCCAGCAGGATCCCCTCCGGGTACAACGCCAGGATCCATCCCGCCCAGAGAACCGTCCGGTAGTCAAACCTGCGCCGCAGCGCTCCCGTCAGGATCGGCACGGTCAGGGCCATCACCCCCGCTGCGAGAATGGAGATCAGGGCTGGGCGATAGGCATCTGGGCTGAGGAAACGGTAGATCAGAGCGCTGAGGGCCAGCATACCGCCGTATTGGTCGGTTTCATAGGCGTCGCTGAAGGCCGTCCTGATCGGCGCCCCTGACTTTGCCAGGTTCCAGGCGTTCTCTTCCCGGCGGAAGGCATCTTCAAACACAAAACCGGCCTGCTGCGGCCGTTCGGGGTAGCCAAAGCGGGGCAGCCCCCAGGCCAGAAATATTCCCAGGATGAGCCGCAGAAAGAAGGCCAGAAAGATCATCCAGGCCAGGGCTCTGCCCCGGCCGGCTTTGCGCCAGGCCAGAAATAGAACCAGGCCGCAGACGAAAATCAGCCCTGAAGAAGCTAAAAACCCGCCCCAAAATCGGCCCACCTGCAGGATGCCCTGGAAGGCTGCCCCGCCTGCCAGGCTGGCAGCGAAGATCAACGCGATCGGGACCAGCATGCTGTTTACTTTACGCCTATCGCCCATGAAAACAGTATCACTCCGTTTCGGCCTGAGCGGGTTCCTCAGGCTTTTTTCCATTGTCAATGACCTTGAAGGTATGCCAGGTGGTGAAGGCAATCCACAGCCCCCAAAAGATCACCGCCGTTTGCAGCGGGACCAAAAAGCGTGGGTTATCGCCATGGTCAAGCAGGGATGAGACGATCGAGGCGGCCCAGACGGAAGCGGCCAGCAGCCACATGAAGCGGTCCAGCGCCCAGGCCTGGCGCAGGCGTTTAAACACCAACCCCAACAGGCTGGAAAGGACGAAGACCAGATTGGCAAAGAAGATCGCCGCCCGTGCGCCAAATATCAGATCTGCCAGGGTCGAAACCCATCCGGGAGAGCCAACCGCCGCCTGGTCCCAATAGACCGGCGCCCGCCAGAACATCCACCAGCCGCGGGCCGCCCGTGATAGATACTCCCAGGGATGGGTCAGGATCAATTGAATCGAGATCTTCTGCAGGGTGCGGGAGAGCTCATAAAAATTCATGCCGGTAGCATCCTGCAGGGCAGGGATGGCGTCCCAGATCGTATTGCCCTGGGTGCCGCGTTCGGCGATCCGTACTTCCCGGAAATCCAGGTAAACCTCCCGAATTGTGGCATACTCATCGGGGACGTCCTCAAAATAATAGCCCGTATGCTGAACGAGATGGTAACCGCCCATGGTGGACAGGCTGAAGACATGATAATTGACCCGCACCCAGGTCATCCAACCGCCGATCAGTAAGACGGCCGGCAGCAGCACCCCCAGCAGGGGCTTCCAGTCAAATTTCATCCGCCGCTTTTCAAAAGAAAAAGCCATAAACACAGCCAGCAAGACCGGCATAAAGATGAACAAGGGCCGGGTGATGGCTGCCAGGGAGCTGCTCAGGCCTATCCCTAGCGCGCCCCACAAGTTGCGTCGTTCGGGAGACTTCAACCACAGGCAGGCGCCTAACAGTGCGACTGCCAGCCAGAAGGTGGCCAGGGTTTCCGTCAGCAGGTTGGCTTCAAAGAACAACTGACCAGGGTTGAGGGTATGCGCCAATCCGGTCAATCCAGCAAAGAAAGGCTGACCGCTCGCCTTCCAGCCGATCCAGAACCAGGCCAGGGTGATCCCCAGGCCGAGGAACAGTTGGGCTGCGTAAACCGCCCTGTCCGGACCGATCAGGGCCATAAAAGCCGGGTAACCCGGTGTGCGGGTGCCGTCGTAGGCTTGAAACCCCTCCAGGATGGCATTTGCTGAGCGACGGTAGCTGTCGGTGTCGCTGTAGGAGACGGCGTGATAGTCGATAAACAGAATCACGCGCAGCGCCACAGCCACCGCGACCACAATCACAAACCAGAGGATCAATTGGGTATTCTTTTTTGGGTCCATTGGCTGACCTCTTACTCTACAAAAAGCAACCATTCATCTACACAAAACCATCCAGGGCCTTTTCAGCCCGCGCCCGCCAGGTGTACTGCTGGGCTGCTTCCCGGGCCGCCTTGCCCAGGGCCTCACGGCGCGCTGGGTCCTGGCGCAGCGCCTCGAGGGCGGACTTCCAGGCCAAAGCATCCTCCGGTGGGCAGAACACCGCGGTGCTGTCGTCAAGCACCTCGTGGATCACCGGCAGGTCACTGCTGAGAATGGGCCGGCCGGCCGCCAGGTATTCAAACATCTTCATCGGGCTGGCGATATCGGCCGAGTCCCCACCTCCGCTGCCGGCAATCTGGGTTTCATAGGGCATCAACAACACGTCTGCAGCCGCCTGGTACAGCGGAAGGCTGGCGTTGGGCACAAATCCCGTCAGGGTCAGGTTGTCCACCCCTGCCCCGCGGGCGCGGTTTTGCCACAAAGCCACATCCGCCGGCTCCCCCCCCACCAGCAGGAACTGAAACTCGGGCAAATCCTGCGCCAGATCATACATCAAAGCAATACCCCGACCGGCATAAAAATGGCCGGTATAGCCGGCGGTGAAGCCTGCTGGCAGCCCCAGGTCATGCCGGGCGACTGCCGGCTCAGGCAACCCCTGATAGCGTTCCAGGTTCACGCCGTTGGGCGCAACACGGATCTGTTCGGAGTGCTCCGCCAGATTAAAATCTGAGATCAGCGCACGCCGCAGCGCGGCGGTGTTGGTTAAAACGCTTTTCGGAGCCTTGGCATGCCAGAAGCGGTTGAAGAGCCAGGGACCCATCCGGCCGGTCACCCGGTCGTGGAGTTCCAACACCACCGGCAGCATGCGCCAAAGCGCCAACACCGCGGCTTGAAGAACCCAGGTATAGATCAGATCCGGTTCCAACCCTTGGGCCTCACGCACCGCTTTGTAAGCAAAATCGTACCGCCGGAAAGTCAGGTTTTCGGGGATCCAGCGGATCTCAAACCGCTTTTGCAAACCGTAATGCTCCTCGAGCGCATCCCAATCCATTGGCTTCTCGCCGGGCGCCAACAGGTGCACCTCATGACCAAGGTTTGCCAGGGCCTGGCTGGCTTTGATCACCTGGATGCTGTTGGCCGTATTGGCGGGGATAAAAGAAGCGGTAATACAAACAATCTTCACCATCGCACCTTTTCGCGATTATAATCAAACTGAGAATGACAGGCGAAAGAACGAACCCTGTGCGTCATCGTTTGCATTTATACCACATGTGGGATTAATTCAGGGCTTTTTTGGCCCTAATGAGATCATCAATAAGCATTATTTTACTCATATAAAAATGAAGCGCTGACCAACAGACGCGGTTTTTTGGATTAGAATGAAACCTCAATACCAAGCTTACAGGACCGCCGTCATCCATGGATCAAGAAACCAGCAAAATGACCGACCGTCAACTGCCTGATAAACCATCCAAAAACCTGTTCGCCGGGACCCTGGCCATCCGGGCGGTGGTCCTTCTGGGCCGCCTGCTGCCGCGCAGCCTCGGGCTGAGGCTGGCTGATTTCATCGGCGGGTGTTTGGGGAGAAACAAGCGCAGTCCCATGGTCCAGGCGATCCGCGCCAACCAGTGGGTGGTTCACAGTGGAAGGCTTTCGCCCAAAGAACTGGACCGGCTGCCGGTGGACGTTTTCCAATCCGCCGCCCGCTGCCTGTTCGACTATTTTTACTTCCTGACCCGGCCAAACCAACTGCAGTCAACCATCGAGTTCAGTCCGGAAGCGCAGCGCACGATCCACCGCGTCCGGCAGGCAAAGCCCACTGTGATCGTCGCCCCCCACCTGAGCAACTTCGACCTGATGGGCTACGCCCTGGCCCTCGAAGGCCTGGCTGTCCAGGTGCTCTCTTTTCCCAACCCAAATGCCTCTTACCAGCTGCAGAATCAGATCCGGAAGAGCGTGGGGATCCATGTCACACCGATGACCCTGGGCGCTTTTCGGCAAGCCCGGAAACGCCTCTCTGAGGGCGGCAGCATCCTGACCGGTCTGGACCGGCCGCTGGAAGGCGAACATCGAGAGAAATACCGGCCGATCTTCTTCGACCATGAATGCGCCCTGCCCGTGGCTTACGTCCGCATGGCAAAGGAAGCCGGAGCGCCGGTAATTCTAATGGCTGCCGCCTCACAGCCCGGGCAAACCTATCAACTGATCGGATCTGATCCTATCTGGATGGAATCCGCTCCAGACCTTGAAACCGAGATCCTGAGGAACGCCCATCGGGTACACTCACAAGCAGAACCATTGATTCGATCCCATGCTCGCCAGTGGGCCATGTTTTACCCTCTCTGGCCGGAATTCCTGGGTAAATAACTTTAAAGAAAAGGTATATGCATGCCAAATGTAGAAAAACACCGTCGTGAAAACAAGATCCTGCTTGGCTTCCTGGAGCGACCGGCCCTCAATTGGCTGGCTGCGCACCTGCCAAATTGGGTCACCCCAGACATGATGACCTGGCTCGGGATCCTGGCCGCCATTTTGATCTTCATCAGCTACAGCCTGACCCATCTCAGCCCTGCCTTCCTCTGGCTGGCCAGCCTGGGCTTTGTGCTCAACTGGATGGGCGACAGCCTGGACGGCACCCTTGCCCGGCACCGCCACATCGAAAGGCCGCGCTATGGGTTTTTGGTCGATCATTGGGTCGACGCCATCAGCACGGTGCTGATCTTCACCGGCCTGGGCCTCTCGCCCTATGTAGACCTGACCGTGGCCAGCTTTGGGGTGATCGCCTACCTGCTGCTATCGATCATGGTCTACCTGATCACCTATGTTACCGGGGTTTTTACCATCACCAACCTGCGCCTGGGGCCCACCGAAGTGAGAGTCCTGGCGATCCTTTCTAACACAGCCATCTTTTTCATCGGCAACCCCACCTATACCCTGCCCACTTTTGGCGCAACCAGCCTGTACACCCTGATCGTGGGTGTCTTGGCCTGCTTGATGTTCGTTTATTTCATAATCAACACCGCCCTCGAGGCGCGCCGCCTGGCACGGCTCGATCAGAAACGCCTGGACCGCAGGATCCTAAAGGAAAAACAGGAATCCGGGGAAAGAAAATGATCCCCCAAACGATCGCGATGTCTTCGTAAACACTCAACCGGCCCACTTATGATTTTTTTGATCTAGAAAGGTTCGCTCCGTGCATGGTTAAGATCCTCCATTTTGCCGACGCCCACATTGATATGGCCAATTACGGCCGGCATGACCCGGAGACGGGCCTGCCGATGCGTGTGATGGACTTTCTGCGCTCCCTGGATGAGATTGTGACCCACGCCATCGTAGAAAAAGTGGACCTGGTGATCTTCGCCGGAGATGCCTACAAAGACCGCTCCCCCGCCCCCACCTACCAGCGTGAGTGGGGCCGGCGCATTATGCAGCTCTCCCACGCCGGGATCCTGACCCTGCTGCTGACCGGCAACCACGACATCTCCCCCGCCACCGGCCGGGCCCATGCCATCCAGGAATTCGACACCCTGGGGGTGCCCCATGTGCGGGTCTTAAGCCAGCCCCATTTCCTGAAACCGGACGACCTGGAAGGCCTGCCGCTCCAGGTGCTGGCGCTGCCCTGGGTCTCACGCTCCGGCCTGATGGCCAGCCTGGAGCTGGGCGGCGCAGAACCAGAAAAGGTCTACGAAGCCCTGGGGGAGCGTTTATCCGAGCTGGTGGCCAACTGGCTGGACGCAGCTGACCCGGACCTGCCGACCATCCTGACCGCCCACGCCTCCGTGGAGGGCGCCCAGTACGGCACGGAACGCATGGTCATGCTCGGGACCGACCTGGTACTCCCCCCTGCCCTGGTGAAGGACCCACGGCTGGACTACGTGGCCCTGGGGCACATCCACAAGCCGCAAAACCTCAACGAAGGCGGCCACCCGCCCGTGATCTATCCCGGCTCAATTGAGCGAGTTGATTTTGGCGAGGCCAAGGATAAAAAGTTCTTCATCCTGGCGGAGGTCGAGAAAGGCGAAACCAGGATCGCCTGGCGGGAGCTGGAGAACATCCGCCCCTTTATCGACATCCGCGTTGCGCTGGAAACCAGCGAGGCGATCAACCACAAACTGCAGTCCGCCCTGCCCTCCCAGGAAGAACTGCAGGATGCCATCGTCCGTATGGTGATCGAATACCGCCGGGAGTGGGAGTCGTTGATCGACGAAGCGAGCCTGCGCGCCCTGGCGGCGGAGGCCTTTGAGTTTCACCTAGTCAAGCGCCCACAGATGGAAGCCCGGGTCCGTCTGCCGGAGGGCCGCACCGCCTCCAGTATGGGCGTGACCGAGCTGCTGGGACTCTATTGGGACGCCAGCAGTAAAGACATGGATAAGGAAAAGAAAAAGGTCCTCAACCGCCTGGCGAAAGACATTGTGGACGAAGTCAATACGGATGACCATTAACGATCCCCCGGGTAATAAGGAAGATTTCAACCTGTCCCAAGACCCCAAAAAGCCTGATACATCCTAACCCCCGCCTTACAAAAAACCGCTTGCTTTGAAAAAATCTCCCTTCCGAAGTGAGACCCCTGC
Source organism: uncultured Candidatus Brevefilum sp. (assembly GCA_964558525.1). Classification (GTDB taxonomy): domain Bacteria; phylum Chloroflexota; class Anaerolineae; order Anaerolineales; family Anaerolineaceae; genus Brevifilum. Next base: position 610 of record CAZLEK010000006.1, on the reverse strand, counting down.
CTGGAACCCAGCGGAACACCTTTTGGATCAACGCCTGAAGGGCGTGAGGGTCAGGTTGATTGATTTGATTTTCAGCCATTCTCCCGAACCTGGACAAGCCAGAACCAATAAGGTAGAAGGTTCGTTTTCACTGGGTCAGGCCCTTCTCCGTTTTGCTCCAGGGGTTCCGCTCCGCTTCAGGGTAATCAAGACCGGAGAGAAAGAATAAAATTAGCACTGGATAATTGTTAAATAAATTTGGAGACCTTTCGGTCAAACTCCTCGCTTGGTCAGGAGACCAAGCGAGAACTACGAGCCTATTGGGTGAATTTCCTTCCGCTGACGATGTATTAAAAACCAAAAGAAATTAAATAAGTCTGATCCCCATTGGAACGCCAACGGGGAATTATTTGCCTTCAAACAGGACCCTAAAGATACCCAAGAGAACAGATTTTTCTTTATCACCATACCGGTCACATTCATCGAGGACCCATGAAAAGCTGCCCTCAAATCGCTTGACACCTGGGGGGTGATTCCGTATAATAGCATACGCCTTCCTCGATAGCTCAACTGGCAGAGCAAGCGGCTGTTAACCGCTAGGTTCCTGGTTCGAATCCAGGTCGAGGAGCTT
>CAZLEK010000005.1:54183-66977 GCA_964558525.1 uncultured Candidatus Brevefilum sp. | reverse complement strand
TATTAGTGGCTTGTGTTAATGGCTCTCCATATCCCTTCTTTTTCAACACCCTCAGAGCGGATTTTGTGTCACGGTACCTTTTGCTGATATACTTATTTTGTGGATTTCCAGGCTGATTGAAGGTATTTCCTTCAATTAGGATAAATCTTACCAGAGGGAATCCACGCAGGGTAACGGGGTTGTGAGGGACCTTAAATGATCTTTTTGTTAGAAACCCTCACATTGATAAAAATATTTTAATTGCTTAAAGCTCCGCTTTTGGGACAGGTACTAGGTTAACCATTGCGGGGTCTAGCAATGGCAAAAGGGCTTTTTATTAAATTGATTATTGGCGGCAATGTGATCAAGACAATTTGGTTTGATTTTGGCGGGGTGATCCTGAAAACGCCCGACTTAAAATGGGCACGACGCTGGCAGAAGCTCATCGGCCTGCAGGAGCACCCTGAATTTGCCGAGATGCTGACGAATCCGAATGACTCTCAACTGGTCAAAGATATCTGCCTGGGGAAGATCTCGGAGGACCAGATTTGGGAATCCGTAGCGGAGAAGTGGCCGGTGAAACCGAAGGTGATCCAGGGAATCCGCCGGAGATTCTTCTCTAAACGCAGGCTTAATAAAGGCATGCTCAAATTCATGTCCGACCTGCAGGAGGATTATCAAACCGGAATACTCAGCAATGCCGGCGACCGCACCCGCGAAGTGATGGAAAAAGACTACCACCTGGATCGTTATGTCGAAACGATCATCATCTCCGCGGAGGAGGGCGTGATCAAGCCGGATCGGCGAATTTACCAAATTGCCGTGGATCGGCTGGGGACCCCACCGGAGCAATCTCTGTTCCTGGATGACAACCTCGAAAATGTGCTGGCAGCCCGAGATTTTGGCATGCAGGCTGTACAGTTCATCAACAACCACCAGGCGATGCAAACCATGCAAGCGATCCTGCAGAAGGAGGGCTGAAGCAGTGCTGTACCTGGTTGCGACCCCAATTGGCAACCTGAGGGATATCACCCTGCGGGCTTTGGAAGTCTTAAAATCCGTGGACCTGATCGCCAGCGAGGACACGCGCAAAACGTCAATCCTGCTCAATCATTATGATATCCACAAGCCCCAAAAAAGCTATCACGCCTTTAATGAGAAGAAAGTGGTCCCTGGGCTGGTGGAAAAGCTGCTGGAAGGGCAGTCGATTGCGGTGGTGACGAGTGCGGGCACGCCCGTCATTTCCGACCCGGGTTACTCGCTGGTCAAAGCGGCCATTGAACATGACATCCCGGTGACAGCCATCCCCGGACCTTCGGCGGTGGTGATGGCGCTGACGCTTTCCGCGCTGCCAGCTCACAGCTTCACTTACAAGGGTTTTCCACCCCGAAAGCGAGGGGCGCGCCAGCGGTTTATCGCTGAAGACGCTGACTCAGCCCATACCCAAATCTTCTATGAAAGTCCCTACCGCATCCAGGCGTTCCTCGAGGATGCCCTGGAAGTGCTGGGCAACCGTCCGGCGGCAGTCGCCAACGACCTGACCAAGAAGTTTGAAACGATCCTTCGAGGGCGGTTGAGCGAATTGATCGAGCGGATTAAAGAAGAAAAACTACGGGGCGAGTACACCGTGGTGATTGAAGGCCAGCGCGATTGAGTTCTACTTAAATTTGAAGGGCGAGAAGCTCGTATCGCGATCAAAGACATTCACACCCTCCGCTTTTTTCAGCGTGTTCACAAGCCAGTAGGTGAGGGGGGTGACAGAAACTTCAATCCCGACTTTAAAGATATAATTGGTGACTGTCAGGCTCCAAAACAAGCGCCAGGGAAAAACCCCCAGGGCGGATGCCACCAGGATAAATGAAAAAGTGTCCACAGCCTCACCAACGATGGTGCTGCCGATGGTGCGAGACCAGAGCAGCTTGCCCTTGGTGAGCAGCTTCATGACCGCCATGAGGGTGGCATTGGAAAAGGAGCCGGCGAAATAGCCTGCCAGACTGGCGAGGATGATGCCCCCGGAGCTCATGCTCCCCAGGATCCGGTCGTAGGCCTCCTGGCCGACATTGGCCTGCCAAATTTCCTCGCCGGGAAGGGTCTGCACGAGCCAAAACACCCCGGCGCTGAAGATGAGGGCGCCAAAGCCGATCCAAATGATCCGGCGGGAGCGCTTGAAGCCGTATACCTCCGTGATCACATCGCCGAGGATATAGCTGATCGGAAAGAGCAGCGTTCCAGCGTCAAAGCTGAGCGGTAGCGGCCCCAAACGGATGCCCCAGTCAATGATCTTTGCCGAGGAGGCGATATTGCTGAGCACCAATACCAGGACGAAGGAGACCATCAGGATATCCAGGTATTTAAAGTAATTGGAAGGTGATTTCTGCTCAGTGTTTTGCATAATCGCTCCACAAATGAATTGGATTAAGTATACCTTGTGATGAACCGGTTTTTTTTGCGCCAAGACCAGATCCATAAAGAAGAAGTCCGCTTCCCAGAGGATATCAGCCATCAGATCCTACACGTACTGCGATTGGACGATGGTGATCAAGTCCGGGTCTTGGACAATCAGGGTACGGTCCACCTGGTCAAACTCCGAGTGGCGCATGATCAAAACAAGGTGCGAGGTCAGATCCTGGAAAGCGGCCCTGCCCCGGGTGAACCGGCCATCCGGATAACGCTGTGCTTTGGGCTTTCCAACCGGGACAAAGTGGAGTGGATCCTGCAGAAGGCGACGGAAGTGGGGGTTTCGGCTTTTTACCCGTTCATCTCCTCGCGCACCCTGGTTCAGACCCCGGTTCTTTCGGATAAGAAGCGTCAAAGATGGGAGCGCATCATCCGGGAAGCCGCAGAGCAAGCCGGCCGTGGGCGCTTGCCGGAATTACACCCGCCCGGGGATCTATCGGCATGCCTTCAGATTGTTAAGGAACCCCACGACCAACTCTTGGCTGCCTGGGAAGGGGCTGAACCTGAAAAGCAAAACAGTTTAGCTTCTCAGCTGACCGGGCGGCCTGCATCGCTGGCATTGTTTGTTGGTCCGGAGGGTGGATTTTCAGAGGACGAGATCCGAGTGCTGCGCAGTTTTGGGTGCCAGGTGGTTTCGCTGGGAGAACGGACATTGCGCATGGAGACGGCGGCGATCGTTTTTCCGGCGCTGGCGCTGCATTGTCTGGGGGAGTTGTGAAGATTTTTGAAAAATGAGGATGCGATTCCAAAACTATCGGGCCTTTTCTGGGTTAATCCCATTAAATATCTAATAAATTTTTTATAGGAGTTAGATTTGTCAAAATATTGTGTGATCGTCAATCCGGCTGCAGGAAAGGGGGCTGCAAAAAAAGCTCTCCCAGAGATAAAATCACAGTTGTCATCCCTGGACATGGCATATGACCTGGTGTTGACCGAGTTTCCCGGCCACGGCATTCAGCTGGCCGAGCAAGCGGGCGCCAAGGGCTATCAGACCGTGGTGGCGGTGGGTGGGGATGGGACCGTGAATGAGGTGATTAATGGATTGATGGGCGCGGAAACCAATGGCGAGATGGGTGCCAGCCTGGGCGTCATCCCAGTTGGGAGGGGGAATGATTTCTCCTTCGGTATGGGCATCCCCCAAGATATCCCATCCGCCTGCCAGGCTTTGGTAAGCGGCAAAACTCGAAAGATCGATGTCGGTTGGGTGCGGGGCGGTGATTACCCGGAAGGCCGGTACTTCGGAAACGGCATCGGCATCGGGTTTGATGCGGTGGTTGGATTTGTGGCAGCCAAAATGCCGCCTTATATCAGCGGGATGCCAGCTTATTTGATTGCGGCTTTGAAAACGATCTTCCTGTATTTTGAGGCCCCCTTGCTGCGAATTGAGATCGATGGTGAAAGGCTGGAACAGCCCTGCCTGCTGGTATCGATGATGAACGGACGGCGGATGGGCGGGTCGTTTTTGTTCGCGCCTGAGTCACAACCGGATGACGGCCTGCTCAACCTGTGCATCGCCCGGCAGGTTTCACGGATGGCGGTGCTGGGATTGTTTCCAAAGGTGATGAGCGGCACCCAACGAGAACATCCAGCCGTTCAGATGCCCACCGGTAAAATGGTCATCGTCGAAGCGCTGCAAGGGACCCTACCGGTGCATGCGGATGGCGAAACAATCTGCAAGGCCGGACACAAACTTGAGGTAAAAATATTCCAACAAAAAATCAACCTGGTCTGCGAGTAAATTATGTTGAAATGGTTCGTCAATACGATCATCAGTGGAATTGCCCACGCGCTATTAAAAATTGACGCCCGTGAACTCAAGAAGATCCCAATGCAAGGGCCCTTGCTGGCTGTGGCCAACCATGTGAACTTCCTGGATGCCCCCGTGGTGATTGCGCTGCTGCATCCTCGACCGACAACGGGGTTTGTTAAGAAAGAATCCTGGGATAACCCGCTGCACGCTTTCTTATTTAATGTGTGGGGGGGCATTCCAATCGATCGGGATATCGCTGATTTTAGCGCGTTTCGCAAGGCGAAGGAAGCTTTAAAGGAAGGAAAGATCCTGGCAGTGGCGCCGGAAGGAACCCGCACGCATGATGGAAAGATGATCCGGGGAAAGCCAGGGGTGGCGATTTTGGCCAAGCAGTGTAACGTGCCGATCTGGCCGGTGGCTTATTACGGCCATGAGCATTTTTCTGAAAATTTACGAAAATTAAAACGCAGCCCGATGCATATCCGGGTGGGGGAACCGTTCAAGATCAATTGGGAAGGGAAGTCAAAGGACAGGGAAACCCTGCAGGCAGTGACCGATGCAATGATGCTGGCGGTGGCTGAGCTGCTGCCTGAGGATTACCGGGGGGTTTATTCGGAGATCTCTGTGGATCGGGCCGCTTACATCCAACCTTTAGAGTAGGCCGCGCGGCAGCATATTCCTAAGCCGTTTGGGCAGCAGTTTGCCCAACCCCAGGTTGCGTCCGCTTGGATCTGTCACAAGCAGGTATTGGCCCTTTGGGGTCCGGTCTGTGTGCAGGCCCCGGATATCCCGGCCTGCAATCCATTGGTGTGTTTTATCCTCGGGGATAGCGATCTTCCCCCGGGTGAATTGGCTCCCGAAACGGCTGATGAATTCGTGGGCGGGTTCCAGATCCTCGCCCTCCCAGCGGCCCAGGGGCATGCCAATGGTTTCGTAGGGGAACTCCAAAAATTGGTGCAGGTATTGATTTGGGATTAAGAAGAGCTGCTGGAAGCGATCGTAAAGGGAACAATCAAATTCAGCCAAGATCCCTTGTAAATTCAGGCCATACTTACTTGTGAGGGTCTCTGCCAGGCGCGCCTGCATTGCTGGATCAAGCGGTTTGAGGTCCGTTTTTGAAAAATCTCTTGCCGGGGGTGGTTCATTGATAAAGGGTAGGGTTCCAGTTTTCGTGAGCAGCGCGCAAAAAAAGCCCGACATGCCGGTACGGTGCGGCCAGAGACGCAGCGCATGGACCAGGTCTGGGTGGTAGGTGTTCTCCGCATAATGTGTCAGACCAGGGGCATCTAGAGAAAGCTTATTTGAAACCTCCTCGATTTGGATGGCCCCTGGATAGGCGTTCAATAACCGATCCAAAACTGCTTCATCCTCCTCCGGCGCCAGAGAGCAGGTGGCATACACCAGCTGTCCACCTGGTTTGAGCGCGGCCAGGGCACTTGCAAGCAGCTGACCCTGGCGTTCCCCCAGGCGCTGGCGTTCGGAAGGTGTCGTCTCGCGGAGGGGATGGTTGGGGGTGGGCCGCAAATTTTCCATGCTGCAAGGCGCGTCCAGCAAGACCAGGTCAAAGGTCTCAGGGTACCAGGCGCCGAAGGATTCACCGGGGAATTGGGTGATGATCTGGTTGATGCCACCCCAAGCGGCCAACACGGAGCGCAGGGCAGGGATGCGGCCCTTGCTGGCGTCGTTGGCGATCACCAATCCACGATCCTTTGAACGGCTGATCAGGTGCGTGGTCTTCCCGCCGGGGGAAGCGGCCAAATCCAGGATCAGCGGCTGATTGGGTGAAGAGTCAAAATCAAATAAACTGACCGGGACCAGGGAGGCGAGATCCTGCAGGTAATACTGGCCCATGCGATGTTCGAGGGTGCCGCCCGGCGAGATGTCAGCTTTTTGAACCGCCCAGCAGTGATCACAGAAGGGCACCGGGTTGATCCTCCAACCATACCGGGCTGCCAGATCAGGCATCTCCTCTTCAGGCTGTACTTTCAATGGATTCAAGCGGATGCCAGTTGGCAGGGGCTGGTCTTGAATGGCGAGGATTTGATCCCGTTCAGTTTTGGTGAGGATCTTCTCAAACCGCTGCAGGCTTTGCTCAAGCCGCGAGGGCTTATTGTTAACCATCGCGATGCCCTCCTGGATTTTCAATGATGAACACAATTTCGTTGTCAAACTCGATTTCGTGCAGGCAGCCATGGTCTTCAGGCAGGTTGTCCCACACCAGGGCGCGGTGCTGGTTGAGCAGGTTGTGCGCGCCGGTCAGGTTTTGGGTGGGAAGAGAAACAGCCAGCCAGCGTGTGTTCAGACTGGCCCAAAAGGACTGGTTGCACCCCGGTGAGCGCTTCTCAAAACGGTGGGCTTCCTTAAAAAAGAGGCCGAGGTCCGCCTGGATCTGCGGGGGATGGGCCAGGATGTCCTGGTTTTGGGCTAAAGGGGCGTATCCGACCTTAGAAAAGAATGTGTTGATGAAATCGATCCGGGTTTGGATGATGTCGAAGGCATGATACTGTGTATCTGGGGGCAGACCCATCCAGGGTAAAGAAAAAGGATGGAGCCCACAGGCCAGGTCCAGAAGGCTTTCTGGTTTGCCGGTGATCGAGAAGATTTGCTGGTAAAAGGTCGCGAAAAAAGGGATCCGCTCCGCGGTGGAGGCATGTTTGGTAAGGACATTCCGGCAGAAGGCCTGGATGGCCTGAGAGTCTAGATCTGAGGTTGCAAGGGATTCGAGTTCTGCGGTCAGTCGGGGGTAATCTGGTTCGCCAAGGTAGGGGGCCACGATATTGTGCAGTTTTCGCCGGACGGCTTTGCGCAGTGTTTTCTGAGAATGCTGATGAGCGGATTCCTGGTGGATCAGGTCGCGAATTGTTTGAGGGTTCAATCCCAAGTCCCGGTATTTACGTGAGCCTCGAATCTGGTTGATGAGTTCCTGAATTTCCTGTTCGGTCAATTTCATTTGGTCACCAAGAAGGCCAGCTCGGTTTCGAACTCAAATTCTTGACTCTGCCAGCCTGTGCCTGAAAGGTCTTCATAAAAATGTTCCCGGTAATAATCGGGCATGCCCTTTTGGCGGCCGCCCAGACTGCGGACTGGGAAGGACACCAGGATGTGATCGGCCTGGATGGACTGCAGTAAACGCTGGACGAGGGGCTTTTCCACCTGTTCCAGGCAGGGGATGGATTTCAGCAAAAGGGCCACCTGTGCGTTTACCTGCGGCGTTTGAGAGGTCAGGTCGCAAGGGATGACATGGCCGTTGAGATGAATATGCGCCAGGAACTTTTCCACCAGCGCGAGCATGTCCAGGTAGATGTCGCAGGCGAAATAGGCGGCCTGTTCGGCAAGGGGCATCCAGGGAGCTGCCAGGGGGTTGAGGCCGCAAGCCAGATCAAGCACAGCGGTCACCGGGGCAATTGGGGCCAGGCATGTCTGGTAGAAATTTTCAAGGATCGGAATCCTTTCCGCTGTGGAGGCATGGGTTTGCATGATCTCTTGGCAGTAATTTTGAAGACTTTCAGCCTCAGAGTTGCGCGGCAAGGTTTCAAGAGCTTGCATGCTTGCCTTAAAATCAGGGTTTCTGCGAAAATAAGCCCCGCCAATTTGGTGAAGCTTGCTGCGAACATCCTTGACAGCCGGTTTACCCTTCAAACCTCTCCGCAGGGCATCTTCCACCAGGCGTTTGACGAGATCTGGGGTGATGGACTGGTATTTCTGATTGCTTTGAACTTTTTGGATCAGCTGCGATACTTGGCTTTCATCCATGCCGACCTCGCAGTCGACCGGTCAGCTGAGTCATGAAGCGCAGGTTGTGCAGGGTGGCCAGCCGGTGATAAAGCCAATCCCCGGTCTTGAACAGGTGATGGAGGTAGCCCAGGCTGTAGTGCTCGCAGGTTGGACAGTCACAAAATTCGGAAACAGGCCGGCTGTCCTTGATATATTTTTTATCCTGGATGTAAACGTATTCGAGCCAATCCTCACCTGTTCCAAGCGGCTGATCGAGCGGCCGTGTATAGCGCATCAGGCGCCCATGGCGGGCATCGCGGGTTGGCAGGGCGCAATCAAAAATGTCGTAGCCGAGTTGGTAGGTTTTTTTGAGGTTCAGCGGGTGGCCGATCCCCAGGGCATGCATGGGAAATTCATCCGGGACCAGTTCCCGGGTGAGGGCGATCATCTCGGTCAGCAGGTTGTTGTGGGCATCGAGCGGCCATCCGCCGTAGCCGAAGCCGTCGAATCCAATTTCCAGTAAGCCCTCGGCGCATTGACGGCGCAGATCGGGGTATCCGCCGCCCTGGATTACCCCAAAGATCGCCGGGCGCGAAACCTGATCCCACTGGCGCTGTTCGACCTGGTGATCGTATTCCTGTTTGCAGCGTTGAGCCCAGTCCAGGGTGCGAGCCACAGACAGCTCTTGCGCTTCCCGGGGGGCGTCCACGTGGGTGCAGTCATCCAGGCAGATCACAACGTCGCTGTCATAACTGAACTGGAGTTGAATGCTCTTTTCAGGTGAGAGCAGGAACTTCCGCTTCTGACCCTCAGGCCTGAAGAGGATGCCGCGCTCACTGATCGTACCGAAGCGATCGGATTGGTGGATCAGGGAATAAGCCTGAAAGCCGCCTGAATCGGTGATGATCACCCCAGGCCAGCCAGCAAATTGGTGCAGGCCGCCGAAAGCCTGGATGGTGCTGGAGCCTGGTTTCTGCATCAGGTGAAAGGTGTTCATCACCAGGGCCTGGATGTTGACTTTCTGAAGATCCTGGGAATCCACAGCCCGGACATAGCCTGAAGTGGCATCCGGCAGGAATGCCGGCAGTGGGAGGGTCTGTTGGCGGATGATGTAATGGTCTCTTCGGCCCATCTCAGCGGCGCCTTCCCCGATTCAGGTTGAGGATTAAGATAAACTCTCGTTTTTGCCCGGTCACCCGGGGAAGGATCTCCCCGATGCGGCCCCGGAAGACCGCTTCCTTCTTTTGAGTCAGGTCACAGGCCAGGAGGATCTCCTGGCGCTTTCCGAAGGCTGCCAGGACTTCTTCCAGGAGTTTGGTCAGCCTGTAGGGCGTATCCATCAAGATGACGGGAACCGCTTCAGAGGTGAATTTTTCCAGGAAGGCCTGGCGATGCTGCGATTTCCGAGGTGGGAAACCAGCGAAGATGAAACGGTCGATAGGGAAGTCACACAGTGACAGTGCGGCCATCAAAGAAGCGGGCCCCGGGATAGGTGAGACAGGGATCTCGCTCTGGTAGAGGAGCTGCAGAAGGTACTGACCTGGGTCGGCAAATACCGGCGTGCCGGCATCGGAGATGATCGCCATGGTTTCACCTTGCGCCAGGCGCAGCATAATATTGTGCGCTTCCTGTTCCTCGTTGTGTTCGTTGAGGGGGATCAATTCATTGTCGATCTCAAGCCGGTGGAGCAGCCGGCTGCCCTGGCGGTATTCCTCGCAAATCACGGCGTCTACGTTCTTGAGGATTTCCAGGGCGCGGAGCGTGATATCCTTCAGGTTGCCGATAGGGGTGGCGACAATATAGAGATTTCCGGTCTGGTTTGGTTTTTGCATTTGATTAATTGTAACATCCTGGCGGTTGAGTTGGAAAGGCAGAGGGGCTTGATTGTCAGAGTAATCGCAAAGGTAGATGTATTGAAAAAAATTGGCTCCCCGCAACGGCCTCGTTGCGGGGAAATGCATAAGGAAGCTAAAAAAACTATTCATTAGAGAAATTTGCATTAAAAATGGCGTTTTTTCGCCGACGGGGACGTCGGCGAGAGTGAAAAGTTTGGAAGGGATGCCATTGATCACCCTTCAGATAAAAAGAATTTTAATCATAGCTTTTCTTGGGGATCTTGCGATTGCCCTAGCTTCATCTGGTCAGCCTTCCTGAAGTATGGCATAATCGAAGCCATGGGACTCAGACCAAAGAAAGGGAATTCATGAAAAAAGTCAGCCGCTTGACCCGCATTTCACTGCTGCTGGCAGCCTTGTTTGGCGCCGACAAGCTATTGGGCGTTCTGCGCACCGTGATCATCGGGCGCCAATTTGGGCTTTCTGAGGAACTGGATGTGTTCAATGCGGCCAATAACCTGCCGGACCTGTTGTTCGCCCTGATCTCTGGCGGGGCCCTGGCGATCGCTTTCATCCCTGTGCTGTCTGAGGTTCTGACCAAAGAAGGACGCGAGTCATCCTGGCAGTTGTTTTCGCGGGTGGCCAACCTGGCCTTCCTTGTGACCGGCGGCCTGGCTGTCTTAGTGGGGGCGCTGGCCGGGCCGATCATCCGGGGAGAGCTGGGTATTGCGCCCGGCTTCAACCCTGAGCAGCAGGCGCTGGCCATGGAGTTGATGCGGTTGAATTTGATCTCGACATTGATCTTTTCTTTGAGCGGGCTGGTGATGGCCGGATTACAGGCCAACCAGCACTTTTTCCTTCCGGCGGCAGCTCCAATCGTGTATGATCTCGGTCAAATTTTTGGCGCGGTGATCCTGGCCCCGACGGAGGGTTACCAGATCGCCGGGGTCACACTGCCGGCCTTTGGTTTGGGCATTCATGGGCTGGTTTATGGGGTGATCCTGGGCGCAGCTTTACACCTGCTGGTTCAGGCGCCGGGGTTGATCAGGTTTCGTTTCCGGTGGTTTCCATTACTGGACTTCAAAGACCGTGCTTTTCGACGGGTGCTGGCTTTAATGGGGCCGCGGCTGGTGAGTATGGTCTTCATCCAATTGATCTTCCTGGCGCGTGACAACCTGGCCTCGCGCCTGCCGACGGGCTCTGTAACGGCTCTGAGCTATGGGTGGTGGATCCAACAGGTACCGGAGACCTTGATCGGAACGGCCATTGCCACAGCTTTACTGCCCACGCTTTCAGAATATTCGGCAGCCCGAGATGACCGGAATTTTAAGGAGACGATTGAGCGTTCTCTGCGGGTGATGATCGCCCTGTCCCTGCCGGTCACGGCCATTTTATCGCTCACGAGCCTGCCATGGATCCAGGCAGCCTTTGGATTTCCCCTTGAAGATGCCCAGATGATTTTATGGGCGACCCAGGGTTATATGATCGGTTTACTCGGTCACAGCGTGGTGGAGTTGGGGGTGCGCGCTTTTTATGCCCGACAAAATGCGTGGGCGCCAATGTTGACCTCCGGGGCGGGTTTTTTTATTTACACCGGCCTGGCGATCGCCTTGATGGCGCCTTTAGGCGCTGGGGGGATTGCCCTGGCGAACTCAATTTCGTATAGCATACAAGCCCTGGGATTAATCAGCTTGTTGAACCGGCAGGTCAAAGAGGGATTCCGACTGCGGCAAACCCTTCTGCGTTCAGTGGTTAGCATGGTTTTGGCTGGCGGAGCGGCCTGGTTGGTCTACGCGCGCCTGCCGATCGCGGCCCCCGTACTGCTGGTTTCCCTGGCGGGGATGGTGTTGGGCGGACTGCTGGGGATCCTCCCGATTTTGCCTGAAATTCGCCTGTTGGTTAAACTTTAATCCCAAAAAAGGTATAATTCCTCCCTATGAACGAGCATGAGAAGGATTTAGAAACGACAAAAAGGATTGAAAAACAACCGAAGAAAGGACCTAAGAAGACGTTTTTTGAACGACGATCTTCGTGGTTCTTTATGGGGTTGCTGTTGGTTGTGCTAATCATCCTGGCTGGCGCGCTGTTGGGAATCCCCCAGGGGATCAATGACCGGGTCAGCCTGGCGGAGACCCAGGCCTCTCCTAAGATCCAGTCGCAGCTGGAAAGCGCGCGCATGGATATCGAGGAGGAACGGTATGAGCTCGCGCTGGACCGCCTGGATTGGATCCTGGATGAAATGGCGCCTTATATGAGCGAAGCGGAGCTGGCAGAAGTTGGGGAGTTGTACAGTCAGACCCTGCTTAAGCTGACTTCTTCGGGTACACCCACACCCATGCCCTCGCCAACGCCAACCATCCCGGTCGCCACGCCCACCCCGGATCTACGCGGGGAGGAGGAACTCTTTACCCTTGCCCAGGAGCAGATTGCCGCAGAAGCCTGGGATGACGCGATCCAATCGCTGGAGGCATTGCGTCAGAAGAACCTGGAATATAAGGCCGTACAGGTGGATGGGATGCTGTACGTCGCGCTGCGCAACCGAGGTGTGCAGAAGATCCTCGTAGAGGGCAGCCTGGAACCGGGGATTTATGACCTGACCCTGGCGGAGCGTTTTGCCCCATTGGATTCAACGGCGGAGGGGTTTCGCACCTGGACCCGCCTGTACCTGACGGGCGCCAGTTTCTGGGGGGTGGATTGGGCCCAGGTGGTGAATTTCTTCGAACAAGTTTATCCCCAGCTGCCCAACCTGAGGGATGGGACCAACATGACCGCCACTGAGCGGTTCCGGATCGGGGCGATCGAATATGCCTCACAGCTGGCCGCCGCCGGGCAGTTCTGTGAAGCGCAAGAATATTTTGATAAGGCGCAATCGATCAGCAGCGATCCTCAGGTTCAGCCGACCGCGCAGTGGGCGGCTGAGGAATGCTTTGAGATCCAGAACCCGCCGACGCCCACGCCCACGCCAACGGTTGAGGAAGCGACAGAGGAGCCGGCGGAAGCGCCCACCGAAGCGCCGCCAACGGAAGCGCCGACGGAAGAACCCACGGAAGCGCCTACGG
>CAZLEK010000005.1:16509-54083 GCA_964558525.1 uncultured Candidatus Brevefilum sp. | reverse complement strand
ACCGAAGCGCCGCCAACGGAAGCGCCGACGGAAGAACCCACGGAAGCGCCTACGGAAGAACCCACGGCGGAACCCACCGAGGAACCCACCGAGGAACCCACCTCTGAGCCTTAGGCTTTGATTTTAAGTTGAAGAAATTTGACCACCCACTGTAGTGTGGGTGGTTTTTTGTTTTATCATTTTATTTGCGAGATTTTTTACTGCTCAGCCCAAAATAAAAGACCAGGGCAATTGCAAAATCAGAAAATGATCATGTGATTGAGGAAGTTATTGTTCAACCAAAGCCTTTCTCAGTCCAAGAAATCCCCGCTCTCGCCGATGTCCTTGTCGGTGAAAAAGCCACATTAAAAATTTGTCGTTACACTTTAAAAAATTTACTCTCAGAAATTGGCTTTTCATTTATTAACCCGCAGCGAGGAGGTTGCGGGGAGCGGATTTGATTGGATTTGACCTTTTCCTGATCGAGTACAGGCTTTAAGTTTTTATAGGGGGATTATTTTGCCAAATTAATTTATGGCTTCATCCACCAATACGCCCACCAGGTCGTGGGTGATGGCGCTGTTGATTTGAACTTTCACCAACTTCTTGACGGGGGCAAGGCCTTCAATGATCACGAGACCGTCAATTTCAGGCGCATCCCGGTAGGAGCGGCCAATCGAGATGTTATTTTCTTCGTCGACTCCCTCAACCAGGACATCCATCGTTTTGCCGATCAAGCGCTGATTGCGTTCAAGTGAGATCTCTGCCTGGACGCGCATGAGCCGCTCGAGGCGTTCAGACTTAATATGCTCTGGAATCGGATCCCCGAGGGGTTCCGACGGCGCGCCGGGTTCAAAGGAGTACGTAAAGGCGCCCAAGTGGTCAAAACGCACGGTTTGCACAAAATGGATCAGGTTCTCAAAAGCGTTCTCGTCTTCAGCGGGATAGCCCACGATGAAAGTGGTGCGCAGGGCAACCTGCGGAATCTTCGACCGGATTTTCGAGAGGGTCTCGCGGACAGCACGCATGTCCTTGGGACGACGCATGGCTTGCAATACGCCTGGGTCTGCGTGCTGCAGGGGCATGTCGATATAGGGAAGGATCTGGGGTTCAGAAGCGATTAATTCGATCAATGGATCGGTCACATACCCGGGAAAGGTGTACATCAGCCGGATCCAGGGAACATGGGGGATCGTTTTGATCAGTTCTTCTAAGAGCCGAGTGAGCCCCTCATCGATTTTGAGGTCATGCCCATAGTCGGTGATGTCCTGCGCAATGAGGATGATCTCTTCAACACCCTGGTCCTGCAGGGCTTGGGCGTCATTGAGGATCTCCTGGATTGGACGGCTGACCAGGTCGCCTTTGATCAGGGGGATCAAGCAGTAGGCGCAGGCCCGCCGACAGCCATCGGCGATCTTTAAGTAGGCGCTGCCGCCCTGGAGGGCAGCCCGAACAGCGCCCCGTTCATCACGTCCGACCCGGGCAGCAGCGGGGAAGTGTGCATAAGGTATTTCTCGGCGCTGCTTGCTTGTTTCCTTGATCACTTGCATGATGTCCATCCAGCGGCGGGTGCCCAACAAGCCATCGATCCCCGGGACGTTCTGGAGGATCTCACCGCGATGACGTTCGGTCATGCAGCCGGCGGCGATCAATTTCTGCCAGGGCAATTTTTCGCTGGCCAGGTCCGTCAACACAGCCAGGGCTTCTTCGCGTGCCGCTTGCAGGAAACCGCAGGTATTAACGATCAGATATTCAGCGTTTTCGGGTGACCCGACAGGGGCCAATCCCTGGCGGTTGAGCAGCTGCGCCATCGACTCGGAATCGACCAGGTTTTTTGGGCAGCCGAGTGAGATCAGGTGATAAGTATCTTGTGAGCGTTTAGTCATTGGGCTCTGTGGACGTTGCAGAAGGTTGGAGCGTCTGGGTGGGGGTCGCTGTGGGCGTGGGCGTCAGGGTCGCATCCGGAGTGTCTGTGATGGTGGGGGTTTGAGTTGGGGTGGGCAGGATCAACCCATCCTCCGTGAAGATCAGGTTGGCGACCTGGCCAACCAGCCCAGGCGCGCCGATATCCTGTTCGTTATAAAAAACCTGAAGCGCGCCGGCGCTGCCCGTCAGGATCTCCAGGTTTTCTTCCGCAGAGAAGTCATAGGCATCACCCGGCAGCATCCGGCCCTCAAAGAGCGTTTCGCCATCGGAGATGATCCGAACCCAGGCGCGCTGCCGGGGAATGATGACGACATTGATGGGGCTGTCATTGGGAAGGGGTGTGAAAATCGGGGTGGATTCTTGGAGAGCAGGGGTACCGGTTTGATCCTGGACAGGATCTTGCTCAACCGGTAAGCTCGTGGCTTGCGGCGTGGGTGAGCCGGTGGCCAGTAAAACGTCCGCGACTTCGGGTAGATCTGTGGGGGAGGCCGCCGGTTCGTTTGTGTCGAGGATGCGGTTGAGGCCCCAAACCACAAATGCAGCAAAACCGATCAGCAGGGCGGCAATCACCAAGAGATCGAGAGAGAAGAAGTTTTTCAACCTTAAACGGGTTTTAGAAAGGGTTTTTCCACTTGCAGAACCTGGTGGGGAAATCCCTTTTGCTTTTTCTACGCGCTGCTGCTGTAAACCATCTGCATATTGCAGGAGAATTTCGTCGACATCCAGATCCAGAAAATCTGCATAATTTGAGAGCATTCCTCGGGCCTGGACGGGGGAGGGCAGGGCGGAAAACTCCCCGGCCTCCATGGCATTGAGGAACTGCTTGCGGATGTGGATGTGGTCATGAATATCTTCAATGGAGAGGCTGAGCAATTCCCGCCGCTGCTGAAGGGTATGTCCAAGGTCTGAAAAGATGCGCCGGGCGGTGTGGGGCGCAGCCTGGGGCTCTTCCTTATCTGGTATGAGCCTATGAGGTTCTGGCTGGGAGGGTGCGACTTGACGTGCACGGACTTCATCTTCAAAGGGCGCATGTGGCGCCGCATCCAGATCTTCCAGTCCCTGGGATTCGGAGGTGTTTTGTGAAGGATCTTCACCTTCAGTCAAGGTTTGAATGTCTTCAATCTCTGGGCCGTCCACATCAAGGCCTAACTCACTGGCATACAGCCGGAGGAAACCCCTGCGCTGCGGCCCTTCGGGGAGCAGTTGGGTGTCGCCGGTTTCAAGCGCTTCCAGATATTCCAGCCGGATATGGGTTTTTTGGGCGATTTCCTCCAGTGAGATCTGGCGAGATTCTCGTAGGGCGCGGAATTTCGGTCCAAGGTTGTCAGTCATAGGGTAATTATATTCTAAATGAAAACCGGCCTGGTGATGCGCATTTCCCAGGCCGGTTGATTGTGTGTACCTAGAGAGGGCTGCTATTCTTCAGCGTTTTCTTCGCCTTCTTCAGCAGCCTCGTCGGCGGCATCCGCTTCTTCCAGGATCCCAACGCTTTCCACGCCAAGAGAGGCGGGGTCTTCGATCAGGATTGTGGCGTCGGCATCTTCGGGTAGTTTGACCTCTTGTTCTTCTTGTTCCTCACCCGGCGCTTCACCTTCACGATAGACGATCACTTTGATTTCAGGATTGAGGTCCATGGTCAGGTGAATGGGGACGGAATATTTACCCAATTCTCGGATCGGTTCCGTTTCAACCTGGCGTTTTTCGAGTTCGATCTCGAAGTTGGCCTGGATGGCTTCGATGATGTCATCATCGCTGACCGATCCATATAAACGACCGGTTTCGCCGGCTTTGACAGCGAAGGTGAGGGTTTTTCCCTCCAATACCTCCGCCACGCTGCCCAGTTCTTCGTTGAGGGCCGCACGCCGTTCGGTTGCTTTCTCTGAAATTCTATCCGCCTGCTGCATGGCGCCCTTGGTGGCTGGAATGGCGAAACCCTGAGGGATGAGGTAGTTGCGGCCGTAACCCGCGGCGACCTTTTTGATCTCTCCCGCACGACCTAATTTATAAACGTCTTTGATTAACAATACTTTCATTTCACAAGCCCTTTCTTTCTGAATGGTGTCTTGCCCGAAGGGTACAACGAGCAAGCTAAAAGATTTTACCAGAATTGAGTGAGAACAGCAATTGCTCATAGGGGAATTGTCGAATCAAAAAAAGGGTCAAGAGAGTGGCGTAAATAGAATTCAACCCAAGGCACTTTCAGTCCAGTAAGCCCCTGATCTGGCCGAGCTCTACATCGGCGAAAAAGACGCATCAAAAATTGCCGGCGCTATTTTTTGAATCCACTCCCAGAAATGGCCTGTTTCGATTTTCAACCCGCAGCAAGGGCATTGCGGGGACCGGATTGGATTGGATTTGACCTGCTCCTGGTCAGAGGGAGGCTGAAGAGGCCAGGGCAATCACAAAGTTAGAGGTATTGAAAAAAGCTCCCCGCAACGTCCTCGTTGCGGGGAAATGCGTGAAGAAGGCCTAAATATTTATTCAATAGAGAAATTTGCATTTAAAGTGGCGGTTGTTCACCGACGGGGACGTCGGCGGGAGCGGAAAGTTGGGCAGAGACATCAACGATCCCCCTTTGGATAAAAAGACTTTCAAGCATAATTTTTCTTGGGGATCTTGCGATTGTCCTAGGCTTCTATTCTTCAGAAAAAGCAGTGGGTCATTTTCGGGTATACTTGGGAAAGAGTCCAACCGATGTCATACGAGGTCGCCTATGCCGTTGAAGGAAGAGAAAAAACGCTGGGAGCAGGAGGTTTATGAACCCCTGGTCAACCGCTATCCAGAACGAAAAGAGAAATTTACGACATCCTCGGGATTTGAACTGCCTCCAGTGATGGTTCCCCCAGAGACGCAGAATTACCTGGATTCCTTGGGCTTTCCTGGTGAATATCCTTTCACGCGCGGCGTTCAGCCGACGATGTACCGGGGACGCTTATGGACCATGCGGCAGTACGCGGGGTATGCCACGGCAGAGGAATCCAATGCGCGCTACCGCTACCTCCTTGAGCAGGGTCAGACGGGGCTTTCAGTCGCTTTTGACCTGCCAACGCAAATTGGTTACGATGCGGATGATCCACTGGCCCAGGGCGAGGTCGGGAAGGTCGGGGTGTCCATCTCTTGCATGGCGGATATGGAAACCCTGTTCAAAGGGATCCCGCTCGAAAAAGTCTCCACCAGCATGACCATCAACGCCCCAGCTTCCATCCTGCTGGCTTTTTATATTGCCGTGGCGAAAAAACAAGGCGCACCGCTCAATCAGCTGCGGGGAACAATTCAGAACGACATCCTCAAGGAATATGTGGCACGCGGGACCTATATCTTCCCACCGGAACCCTCGATGCGCTTGATCACGGATGTGTTTGCGTTCTGCAAGGACCAAATCCCCCGCTGGAACACGATCAGCATTTCCGGGTACCATATTCGCGAAGCCGGGTCCACGGCCGCGCAGGAAGTGGCCTTCACCCTGGCCAATGCGATCGCCTATATTCAGGCGGCCCAGGCGACGGGACTGGCTGTTGATGATTTTGCCAACCAGCTTTCCTTTTTCTTTAATGCCCATAACAACTTCCTCGAGGAGATTGCGAAATTCCGGGCTGCCCGGCGGCTGTATGCCCGGATCATGAAGGAACGTTTTGGGGCGCAGGATGAGAAATCCTGCCGTCTGCGCTTCCATACCCAAACCGCCGGATCGACCCTGACAGCCCAGCAGCCGCAGAATAACATTGTGCGTGTGACTCTCCAAGCGCTGGCTGCCGTGCTGGGGGGGACGCAATCCCTGCACACGAACAGCATGGATGAGGCGCTCAGTTTGCCCACAGAACAATCTGTGCGGGTTGCCTTGCGCACCCAGCAGATCCTGGCGCACGAATCTGGCGCGGCCGACACGGTCGATCCCCTGGCGGGATCCTATGTGATCGAATCCCTGACAGATCAGATTGAAGCGAAAGCTAAGGACTACATCCAGAAAATTGATGCCATGGGCGGCGCATTAGCCGCCATCAATAATGGGTTCATGCAGCAAGAGATCCAGGAAGCAGCCTACCGGGTCCAGCGCGCCATTGAACAAGGGGAAGAAGTTGTCGTTGGGGTAAATGATTTCCAGATTGAGGAGGCGCTTTCGCTTGAGATCCTCAAGGTTGACCCACAAATTGAGGAAAATCAGCAAAGGCAGCTGGCTGAAATGCGAGAGAACCGTGATGCGGAAAAAGTGAGTCAATGCCTGTCACAGATCGAGGCTGCCGCACGCGGCGATGCGGCTTTGATGCCGCTGTTCATCGAGTGCGCTGAAAATGACGTCACCCTGGGAGAGATCTGCGGCGTCCTGCGTGAGGTTTGGGGCCAGTATCGACCGCCAGCATTTATCTAATTGAGGAGAAGATGGCCGAGATTAAAAAAATCAACCATGTCGCCATTGTTGTTAAGGATCTTGAGGCTGCCTTGGCTTTTTGGCAGGACCAATTAGGGTTGAAATTGGATCACGTGGAGGATGTCCCCTCGCAAGCCTCGAAGGTCGCATTTCTGCCAGTGGGGGAGGGGGAGGTTGAATTGGTCCAACCTACTGATCCGGGTTCCGGGCTTGGGAAATATCTTGAAAAGCGCGGCGAAGGACTGCATCACCTGTGTGTCGAAGTCGATGATATCCAGGCGATGTTAACTTCATTAAAAGAACAGGGGGTCAGGTTGATCAACGAAGACCCCATCACGCTGCCCGGACGAAAGATGGCATTTATCCACCCCAAATCAGCCAGCGGTGTTTTGGTTGAACTATATGAAGTGATCCAATAAATCCATACCTGTAGAGAGGATCGTATGACGAAGAAAACGCAACAATGGTCAAAGCCACCCGAGATGACCATTGATCTGGACAAGGATTATAAAGCAGTGCTGCATACCGACAAGGGTGACATTAAAATCAATCTGTTTGAGGAGATGGTCCCCAAAACCGTCAACAATTTTGTGTTCCTTGCCAGGGAGGGGTTTTACGATGGGGTCATCTTCCATCGTGTGATCATGAATTTCATGGCCCAAACCGGGGATCCAACGGGGACGGGTTCCGGGGGACCGGGCTATCGCTTTGAAGATGAAATCCATGCAGACCTTCAACACAATAAGCCCGGGATCGTTTCAATGGCGAACGCCGGGCCGAATACCAACGGCTCGCAGTTCTTTATCACCCATGTCCCGACGCCCTGGCTGGATGGCAAACACAGCGTGTTCGGGGAGGTGGAAGACGGCATGGATGTGGTGTATGCGATCCCGCCGCGCGACCCATCCGATCCGGATGCGCCGGCGGTTACGATTGAATCTGTGGAGGTCCTGGAAGAGTAACTTGGGTCCCATTTTTACCCATAAAATTACTAAAAAATGGGCACAGTGAGAAACTCAGGCGTCGCTCTTATTCTTGTGAATGCCATTGATTATTTTACGATCAATTGCTTTTGGGGCGGGCCGAGGTATTGGGCTCCTTCTTCGGTGACGAGGATATCCTCTTCGACACCCACATAGCCGTAACCCGGCACCATCAAACCCGGTTCAAGGGTATAAACCTGGCCCGCTTCAATCGGCAGATACGGGGTTTTCCCGTAGCGGTCCCAGGCCGGCCCTAACAGTCCGCCCCCATCGTGGGCCAGCCGGCCTAACTGGTGCCCGGTGGCATACTTGTATTCCGGGTATCCAGCGGCAGTAACGACGGCTCTGGCCGCGGCATCAATCTCGATCCCTGGAACGCCAGGCTGGATCCGTTCAAAAGCTGCTTCGATCGCCTGGATGACTGTATCAAAGCCTTTTTGGACAGGTTCGGGTGGGATGTCTTCGTCTGGCTTCAAGAAATAGACCATGCGCTGGATATCCGCGCAGTAGGAATTCTCCTCAACGCCAAAATCGAAATGGAGCAGGTGACCGGGTTCGATCTTAATCTCCGTGGGTGCGTTATGCCCGACAGGGGAATTTGGCCCGGAATTCACGGCCGGGTTGTTTTGTTTCGACCAGGCATAGCCCAGGCCGCGGCGGTTCACCTGTGACTGCATTAGAGAAGCGACTTCGATCTCCGTCATCCCGGGTTTGAGCTGAAAAAAGGCCTGATCATAGATTTCAAGCGTTGTTGAGATCGCTTTTTGGATGCGTTCGATCTCTCCCGGCGTTTTACGGCCCCGCAAGGCGCCGATGGCATATTCAGCAGAGACGATCCGATCTTGGAAGGGCGTCCCCTCCAAAAAACCAATTAAATTTTGATACATCCCATGGGTCAGGCCGTCCGCCATGTAATCCTCTGCGGAGATGTTGACCGCGATCTGCCGGGGATTAATCCGTGAGATTTCCTGCACCAGGACGGGCTGAATGCTCTCATCGTAAGGGATGACCCGGTCGAAGGCGCCGGTGTTTTGCGCCGTCTCAACCTCAAAACGGCCGACGATGGCCAGCTTTTCTCCCCTGGCGGTGAAGATCAAGGCGCTTTGCCAGGTTAATGTACTTTCTCCATAGATCAAAGGCAGAACAGGGTCCTGGACAGCGCTGGTCTCCCGGACAAAGGTCAGCCACAAGTCGAGGCCTTTTTCTTTGAGAATGCGGATCGCCTGATCGGATTTTTCAGTGACGATTGGGTTCATGGGGCTCCTTTGGGATCGGGGAATGAGGGTCGGCTATTCTGGCGCTCAGATACGATTTCGATTAGGATCTGGGCTGCTTTTTGCTCAAGTTGAAAACTAAGTGAAGGAATGGGTTTATCCGAGGCTGCGGCCTGTTCTGGCAGGGCTGGCAGGTGGATAAAACCTGCGGGAATTGGCTTGGGGTGGTCAGATAAAGTGTGCATAATGGTATAAAACACGAGGTTGCACAGATATGCGCCTGCAGATAGGGAAAGTTCGGCGGGGATCCCTGCGGTGTGCAATCGGGCCAGCATTCCCTGAAGCGGCAGGCTGGAGAAATAGGCCGCGGGGCCATCCGGTTGGATGGGTAGGTTGGAAATGGTTCGGCCCTGATTGTCTGGGATGCGGAAATCTTGCAGGTTGAGGGCCACGCGCTCCAGAGAGATCTTTGGACGACCCAAGGCCAGCCCGAAGGCGAGGATCGCGTCTGGCTGGTGTTGATGGATCAGCGCGGTCACCTTGCCGGGGGCCTGGGCTTGATCGACCGGCAAGACATCCGTAATCAAGGTTACACCATCCATCTCCTGATCTGCCAGGGACTGCACCAGTAACTGGCTGGGATTGATTGGGCTCTCGCCAAAGGGCTCGAACCCGGTGATGAGGATCTTCACCGCAGACGCCCCTCCCCGGGCTGGATGGGATGATATTGCTCCGCGATGATCTTCTCCGCAGGGATTTGCTGATCGATGGATGCGGTCAGGCGCTGGAGATATTTGAGTAACTGGATGGTTTGGAAGCCGTGATGGTCCGCAGGAAACTGTGAGAGCCATTTACGCGCATGGTTGAAAAACTTCCTGGCTGCAAGCGGGCGATTTTGGGTCAGGCGGTAGAAGCCGCCGCTCAAATGCAGGAAGGCACGAAAGAACTCCCTTTCTTCGCCGGGTGTCTGGCGCCAGGCAGCTTCAAAGTGTTCATGGGCCTCGTAAAAAGCCTGCTGATTGAAGGCCCGTAAACCACGTTGGAAGGGCTGGGGGAGAGAGGGTTGCGTGGGGTTCATTTTGGCCTGCCGTGTGTCATAAGGGGATTATAGCATTGGATCTCCCAGGTAGGGGCAGGTGAGAGGACATTCTCAGGGCAATCGCAAGGTTAGAGGTATTGAAAAAATTTGGCTCCCTGCAACGTCCTCGTTGCGGGGAAATGGGTAAAGAAGGCGTAAATATTCATTCAATCGAGAAATTTGTATTTAAAATGGCGATTTTTCGCCCACGGAGACGTCGGCGAGTGCCGAAAGTTGGGAAGAGAAACCATCGATCACCCTTCGGATAAGAAGAATTTCTACCAAAACTTTCTTGGGGATCTTGCGATTGCCCTAGGACATTCGCATGGAGGACTTGGAAAAGAATTCCGAAGCGCCTTATGCTATAATTTTTATTGCCAAAAACATAACTCTTCCGCCTGAGTGACTGAGAGGAACATATGCTGATCATCAACGGCAAGCTGATTACCTGGGGGTCTGATAACCGAATTATCGATGAAGATTGGGGTCTTTTGATCCGAAAGGGAAAGATTGAGAAGATTGGCCCACAAACCGAACTGATTCGGGAATTCCCTGATGAAGAAATTTTCGATGCAGAAGGGCAGTATGTGATGCCCGGGAATATCTGCGCGCACACGCACTTCTACGGCGCGTTTTCCCGGGGGATGGGCATTCCCGGCGATCCCCCCGCAAACTTTACCCAGATCTTAGAGAAATTATGGTGGCGCCTGGATAAAGCCCTGAATGAAGATGGGGTGCGCTATTCAGCCCTGGTGTGCCTGGCGGATGCGATCAAACACGGCACAACGACCTTGATCGATCATCACGCTTCTCCCAACGCCATTGAAGGTTCCCTGGATGTGATCGCTGCGGCTGTCAACCAGGCGGGGCTTCGGGCTTCGCTGTGTTATGAAGTCACTGACCGGGATGGGCCGGAAAAGGCGGAGGCGGGATTGCAGGAAAACCTGCGCTTTATCGAGCGGATCCAAAGAAGGCGACCATCAGACGCCAACCTCCGAGCACATTTTGGCCTGCATGCCAGCCTGACTCTTTCGGACAAAACCCTGGAACGGGCGGCTGCGCTCTGCCCGGGAGGGGTGGGACACCATATTCATGCTGCGGAAGGGGCGGCTGACCAGGCTGACAGCCTGGAGAAATCCGGTTTGCGGGTCGTGCACCGCCTGGACCAGTTTGGCATTTTACGGCCAGAGTCGATCCTGGTGCATGGGGTCCACCTGGATGAAAGCGAGATGGATCGCCTGGCTGACAGCCGGACCTGGCTTACCCACCAGCCGCGCTCCAACATGAACAACGCCGTCGGGGTGGCCCCGGTTGAAAAGATGCTGGAGAAAGGGATCCGATTGGGACTGGGCAATGACGGCTTCTCAAACACCATGTGGCTGGAATGGAAGGAAGCTTACCTGCTGCACAAGAGCGCCAATCATGACCCCCAGCGGATGGGCGGCGCCACCGTCAAACTGCTGGCGGTGGATCACAATGCGGCGCTGGTCAGCGAATTGTTTGATGGGCTGCCGGTGGGTGAGATCGCTGAAGGGGCCGCCGCGGACCTGATTTTTGTAGATTACCATCCCTTTACACCCCTGACCCCCGGCAACCTGCCCTGGCACATATTGTTTGGCTTCCAGGAAAGCATGGTCACCGCGACCATCGTTGCTGGGAAGCCCCTCATGTATCGGAGAGAACTATTAACCCTGGACGAAGCGCAAATCGCTGCAGAAGCCATGGCGGTTTCAAAGGCTACCTGGCAGCGATACGAGTCGATCTCCACCCAAGACTAAGGAAGAGACCATGAATGATCAAAAGAAATTGTACACAATTGGGATCGTCGGCGGGACCGGCAAGGAAGGCAAGGGACTGGCTTACCGCTGGGTTCAGGCCGGCCATGAGGTGATCATCGGTTCACGCCAATTTGAAAAGGCACAAAAGGCTGTTGAGACGGTGAACGATTTATTGGATCAGCCGGCAGACAACCTGCGCGGCATGGAAAACAAACAAGCAGCGGCCGAATGCGAGATCGCGGTGATCACTGTGCCCTACGCAGCCCACCGGCCCACCCTTGAGGAACTCAAGGATGAACTGCAGGGCAAGATTGTTGTTGACGTGGTGGTGCCGATCGTCCCCCCGAAAGTGACCAAGGTGCAGATGCCTGAAGCGGGTTCGGCAGCGCTGGAAGCGCAGGAAATCCTGGGGGATGCCTGCCAGGTGGTGGACGCCTTTCAGAACATCTCCCACGAACGCTTGTTGGGGGAAGGCGATGTGGCCTGCGATGTGCTCGTGGCTGGCAAGGGTAAGGCCGCCCGCCAGGTTGTATTGGAACTGGTGGAGGATACCGGCTTAAAAGGTTGGGATGCTGGTCCGATCGAAAATAGCGTGGTCGTAGAAGGCCTGACCTCGATTCTCATCGGTTTGAATATCCAATATCATGTGCATGCTTCCGGGATCAAGATTACGGGCATCCCCTCAAAGGAATAAGGGATGACGCTGACCCTGGCGCCGTTAAGTGAGTTTCCACTGGTCAAACCCGGGGATGACCTGCCGAGTTTGATTTTGGCAACCCTGGCGAACCAAAACCTCAAACTGGAAGATGGAGACATCCTTGTCCTGGCGCAGAAGATCGTCTCAAAAGCCGAAAACCGCCTGGTGAACCTGAGCACGGTCAAGCCTTCGGCTGAAGCCGAGCATTACGCGGTTTTAACTGGCAAGGACCCGCGTCTTTTAGAGCTGATCTTGTCCGAAAGCCAGGGCGTCTTGCGCACGCGTGAGCACTTAATCATCGTTGAACACCGCTTGGGGTTTATCAGCGCTAATGCTGGGATCGACCATTCCAATGTTGACGGCCCGTGGGGAGACCCGGAAGACTGGGTTTTGCTGCTGCCTGAAAATCCGGATCGATCGGCCGCAGAGATCCGGGCAACCCTGGAGAAGGGGACAGGCAAGAAGGTCGGGGTTTTGATCATTGACTCCCACGGCCGGGCCTGGCGGCTTGGAACGGTGGGTGTCACGATCGGTTTATCTGGTCTGCCGGGACTGGTGGATCTGCGCGGCAAAAGTGACTTGTTCCACTACCGGCTGCGCGTTACCCAGGTGGCGGCAGCGGATGAGCTGGCTGGGGCGGCGTCATTGGTCATGGGCCAGGCGAATGAGGGTACGCCCGTTGTGCTGGCGCGCGGTTTTCCCTATCCTCTGCGTGATGCCGGGCTGCAGGAGCTCATCCGTCCAAAAGAAGACGATCTTTTCAGGTGAGTGAAGATGTTCGCAATTATCAGCAAACTTGACCCAGAATCATCGGAAACTGTTAATGCCCTCTGGCGGAAGCTGTGTGAAGCCTGCGGGTTGACAGCGATTTATGACCTACCTCTGCCTCATCTGACCTGGATGGTGGCTGATGATCTTGACATCCAGAAAACGCTGCCGATCCTGGCCCAGATCTGTGAGCGCGCAGCCCCGCTGACCCTGCACACCTTCGGGCTGGGCGTCTTCACCGGGGAAAAACCTGTCCTTTACCTGCCGCTGGTCAAATCGATTGAGATGATCCATTTACACGAACAAATCTGGGACCAGCTCTCACCTTTCAGCAGGGACCAGAAATTGTATTACTCTCCCAGGTTGTGGGTCCCGCATATTACTTTGGCGATCAATGACCTGACAAAAGACACCCTCGCCTGTGCGGTCAACACGATTGCCTTTGAGACGATCGAATTATTCATCCAGATCGAAAACCTGGCGATCGCCCGGTATGAAAAGAAAAAAGCTGGTGAGATCCTGGAGGAGTTCAACCTCGGTCTACCCGATTGATAAGCTTAGGAGGTCGTTTGAAAGTCGTTGCGCTTGCTGGCGGTGTGGGGGGCGCCAAGCTGGTTGATGGTCTGGCTGGACTGCTGTCACCTGAAGATTTAAGCGTCATCGTCAATACAGGCGATGATTTTGAGTATCTCTCACTCAATATTTCTCCCGACCTGGATACGGTTTGTTATACCCTGGCTGGTCTGGCCAATCCCAAGACCGGATGGGGCCGGGCAGGAGACAGCTGGGTCACTCAAAGGACCCTTGGGGAGCTGGGCGGTCCGGATTGGTTTCGCCTCGGCGATAAAGACCTGGCCACGCACCTGCGCCGCACTGAAAGGCTGCGGCAGGGGGCGCGCCTGTCTGCAATCACCCAAGAATTTTGTGCGCATTGGGGGGTACGGCACCCCGTTTATCCGATGAGCGATGAAAAAGTTCAAACCATTATCCATTCCACTGGCGGCCAGTCCCTGGGATTTCAAGAATATTTCGTCCAGTTAAGCTGCCAGCCGGAAGTGAAATCGATTGATTTTGTCGGCGCTGAAGCGGCGCGGCCGGTACCGGCGGCTGTCAGAGCTTTGGAAAATTGTGATGTGATCATCCTTGCGCCTTCCAACCCGTGGGTAAGCATAGATCCTATTCTGTCAATCCCGGGTTACCGGGAAGCGCTTAAGGCAAAACTCGTGGTGGCGGTTTCCCCGCTGATTGGGGGGAAAGCGCTCAAAGGTCCGGCTGCAAAGATCACCCAGGAGTTAGGCCAGAAGCCATCTGCAGCCGCGGTGGCAGACCATTACCGGGGCCTTTTGGATGGTTTTATCTTAGACCACAAAGATTGCGGTGAATTTGAAAAAATTGAGGGATGGCGTATAATTCCCTTAGTTACAGACATATTGATGAAAGATAGCGTGGATCGCATTCGTCTCGCAAGAGAGACTCTCACCTTTAGCGAATCGATCCTCAACAGGAGCCAATAAACACATGAGCCTTTGGGCAATTGTCCCCGTTAAACCTCTCCGTCGCGGCAAGTCCCGACTCTCAGCCATTTTATCCGAAAAAGAACGAAATCAGCTCAACCAACACTTATTTACTCATACAATCGACGTGCTCAAGCAGGTAGATGCGGTCTCCGACATCCTGGTGGTGAGCCGTGACTCGCAGGTGCTGACCCACTCCCGCGAGATGGGGGTGCGCACAGTGACCGAAAACGGAACACCTGAATTGAACAACGCTTTACTGCGCGCTTCGCTTTTTTCAATGAACTTCTCAACTGAAGGCGTGTTGATCGTTCCAGCAGATCTGCCCCTGCTAACCCCCGAGGACGTCATTGCGTTTCTGGATCAACGCACCCAAGCCCCAATGATCGTGATCACCCCTGACCGACGGCAGCAGGGGACAAATATGCTATTGATCGACCCACCCGACCTGTTGAACTTTTCTTACGGTGAAAATTCTTTCCACAGACACTGCAAACTGGCAGAATCTCGCGGCGCACGGGTGATCGTGCACGAGAGCGACCGGATTGCTTTAGACCTGGACGTCCCTGAGGATTATGCATTGCTCAGTTCAAAAATCTCCGACCCTGTTTTCAGTTGATCGGAAACTGCTTTGGTGTCTCTAGATAAAAAGGAAAACAACATGATTGAGAGAGTGGCTTTATATTTACAAGATGCACACAACCTGCGCGACGGCTTGGATTACTGCCAGTACGCGGAAGAACGCGGTTTTGAAGCCGTCTGGCAGGCGGAGAGCCGGCTGGTGCGCGACGCCGTGGTCCCCATGGCGGCTTACGCGGCCGTCACAGAGGAGATCAAAGTTGGGTCAGGCGTGATCAATAACTGGACCCGAAATATCGGTTTACTGGCAGCGACCTACCTCACACTGGATGACCTGGCGCCTGACCGGATCATCTGCGGGATTGGCGCCTGGTGGGACCCGCTGGCAAAAAATGTGGGCATCGATCGGAAAAGCCCCCTGACCGCGATGGAAGAAACCGTCACGATCCTGCGCCGTTTATTGAATATGGAAAATGTGTCCTTTGAGGGCGAGTTTGTGCAGGTCAACAATATTGAATTGGATGTGGTTCACGGCCGTAAGGAACCGCGCAATGTCCCAATCTATATCGGGGCAACCGGCCCCAAGATGCTGCAGTTGACCGGCCGGATTGCGGATGGGGTGCTGCTGAATTACTGCGTGCCGCCCAAGTACAATGAAAAAGCCATGGATGATTTAAAGAAAGGGCTTAAAGAAGCCGGGCGAACCCTGGATGATCTTGACCGCCCGCAGCTGGTGGTTTGTTCTGTTGATGATGATGGCGACAAAGCCATTGAGACCAGCCGGGAACTGCTGACCCAATACCTGGCCCAGCAGCCGCATATTGCCAAAGCTTCCGGGGTGTCCATGGATGTTGTGGAGAAGATCCAATCGATCCTCGGGTGGCCGGCCACCCATGAACAAATCATGCAGGCCAAACACCTGGTGCCCGATGACCTGGTTCACAAGATCACCGCCAGCGGCACGCCCGAACAGGCGCGAGCGAAGGTCCAGGAGTACCTGGATAACGGCGCCACCTGCCCGGTGCTCTATCCGGTTGGTGGCAATGTGAAAACCCTGATCGACACCTTCGCCACGAAATAGATTCATGAAGGAAAAACAACCCGGATCCCGGCATTGTTTTATCTGCGGCAGGGAAAACCCGGTGGGTTTAAAGATGGATTTTTATACGGTCGCGCCGGGCAGGTGCCAGGCTGAGCTCGAGGTTTCCTCCCAATATCAGGGTTATCCGGGTGTTGTCCACGGCGGGATACTCGCTTCGATCCTGGATGAAACGGGCGGACGGGCTCATATGGATACCCCGGATCATTTCATGGTCACCGCGCAGCTCAATGTCCGTTACCGCAAACCTGTGCCAACCGAAACGCCCCTGATCGCCATCGGTGTTGCCGGAGAACGGCGCGGCCGTGTTTCGCATGCGCATAGTGAAATTCAAAATACTGAAGGAGAAGTGCTGGCTGAAGCTGAACTTGTTCTGGTGGACATCCCTGAAGAACAACTTTCCGATGTCGACCCTGAAGCTTTAGGCTGGCGTGTCTTCCCTGATGAGGAGGGTTCATGATTAAAACTTATTATCGACCAAAAACGCTTGATGAGGCGGTGGATTTGTTGAATGATCCCTCCAAGCACCTGAAGCCGCTCGGTGGGGGGACACGGATCAGCCGGCAGCAGACTGGTGATTTTGGGGTGGTGGATTTGCAAGATGCCGGCCTGGATCAGGTGACGAGCCGCGGCCAACGATTGGCCGCGGGCGCAGCAGTCAGGCTGGATAAGCTGCTGGATCACCCGGACGTCCATTTGGAGATCAAACGCGCCATTCGGATTGACGTCAGTGAGAACCTGCGCAACATGGCCACCCTGGGCGGATGGCTGATGAGCAGTGATGGACGCTCCGTCCTTTCCACGGTCCTACTGGCGTTGGATGCGACCCTCACCTGGGCGCCAGACGAGGAGCGGGTTCGATTGGGCAACTGGCTGCCGGTGCGCGCCGATGAATCTCATGGCGTCCTGATCACTGAATTGGAATGGTGGCTTAGGCCCCACCTGGTATTTGAATATGTGGCGCGGTCCCCGAAGGATCGCCCGGTTTTGGTTGTGGCTGCCGCGCAGTGGGGGTCCGGCCGAACCCGGATTGCCCTGGGTGGTTTTGGCCAGAGTGCGATCATTGCCTTGGATGGGCCTGAGGACAGCGGCGTGGATGTCGCCAGCCGGGACGCGTACTACGACGCGGATGATCAATGGGCAACAGCGCTCTACCGTCGAGAAGTTGCATCAAGATTGGCGCTGCGCTGCCTGGACCGAATCGATGCCATCAAGGAAAGTGAGGCTTAACATGGAAATCACCCTCAAGATAAATCGGCAGGATTACCCTTTGAACGTGCCAGCGGGCGAAAGGCTGCTGGACACGCTGCGCAGGCTGGGTTTCTTCAGCATTAAGAGCGGTGGCTGTGAAAAGGGCGAATGCGGCGCCTGCACGATCCTGTTGGACGGGCGGCCGGTCAACAGCTGCACGATGCTCACCGCCCAGGCGGAAGGGCATGAGATTGAAACGGTTGAAGCCATGGGGGAACACCCCCAGCAGGGCTGGAAAAAAACAGAGGGGCTGCATGTGATCCAGCAGGCCTTCGTGGATACGGGCGCGATCCAATGCGGTTACTGCACGCCAGCCATGGTGCTGACGGCCAAAGCTTTGTTGGAGAAGAATCCAGAACCTTCTGAAACCGAAGTGCGCGAGGCCCTTTCCGGTGTGTTGTGCCGCTGCACGGCTTATGTCAAGCCTGTTCAGGCGGTTTTGCGCGCTGCAGCCATATTGCGCGGCGAAGATGTGCCGCCGATTGATGCCCCGATAGATATCCGTGACGCACTGGATTTTCCCAAAGCAGATCACGATCACGGTGAACCCCTCCCTTCGGGGGGTGGGCCGCTTACAGAGACCCAGGTCTTTCCGAAATTAAAGGTGGTCGATTCACGGTCCCCAATGAAAACCGTGGGTCATGGGGAGCCCAAGGTGGATGCAGTGAAGCTCGTTCAGGGCAAACCGGCCTTCACGGCAGATTTTGAAAAGCGAGATTTACTGGTTGCAAAAGTTTTACGCAGCCCTCATGCCCATGCCATCATCAAGCACATTGATACCTCGGATGCAAAAGCCCTGCCCGGGGTGGCGGCTGTCCTGACCTGGGAAGACGTCCCGCGGGTGGTTTATTCCACCGCCGGGCAGTCGCATCCGATCCCTGGACCCCTGGACACGTTTTCCCTGGATAAAAAGGTACGCTTTGTGGGCGACCGGGTTGCCCTGGTGGCCGCAGAGACAGCAGAAATCGCTGAGGCTGCCCTGAAACTGATCAAAGTGGACTATGAAGTCCTCCCGCCGATCCTCGATTCCACCAAAGCGATGGCTGCCGGCGCCCCCGTGATCCATGATGAACCGGAATATGTCAATTTTGACGAATCGGATCCTTCGCGCAATATTGCAGCTGAGATCCGCATTGATATCGGTGATATCGAAAAGGGGTTTGCCGAAGCGGACCAGATCTTTGAAGCCGAATATGAGGTGCCGAAGGTCCAGCAGGCGCACATTGAACCCCACGTCACCCTGACCTATTGGGATGAGGACGACCGCCTGGTGATCCGCACGAGCACCCAGGTGCCCTTCCACGTACGCCGGCAGATCGCCCCGGTGCTGGATCTGCCGATCAAGCGCATTCGGGTGATCAAACCGCGCATTGGCGGCGGGTTTGGCGGCAAGCAGGAGGTGTTGATCGAAGATGTGGCTGCGCACCTGACGATCGCCACGGGACGGCCGGTCATCTACGAGATGACACGTGAGGAAGAGTTCACCGCAGCACGCACCCGGCACCCGATGCGCATTCGGGTGAAGACGGGCGTCAAGAAGGACGGTACGATCACTGCCAACCAGATGTACTGCCTGAGCGATACCGGGGCCTATGGCTGCCACGCCCTGACAGTGGCTGGCAACACGGGCCATAAGTCCATGGCGCTCTATGTGGGCGACGGTCCGTACCGCAAGAACCCGAACATCCAGTTTTATTCTGACGTGGTTTACACCAACACCGTCCCTTCCGGCGCTTACCGCGGGTACGGCGTCCCACAGGGTTTCTGGCCGGTGGAACGGCACATGGAAACGATCGCCCGGGAACTGAAGCTGGATCCGATCAACTTCCGCTTGAAAAATGCCCTCCGTCCGGGAGAGATCCATCCCTTCAGCAAGGTGTGGAGCGAAGGACGCGAACCCAAACCAGAGACGATCTATACCATCGGCCTGGAGGAATGCGTTCAGCAGGGGCGGATGACGATCGATTGGGATCATAAGTTTAATAATGCCAACTGGCGGCAGGTGCCGGGAAAGAAGCATCTGCGTAAGGGGATCGGGGTGGCCCTGGTGATGCAGGGGACCGCTATCCCCTACCTGGATATGGGCGGCGCCAGCATCAAGATGAACGATGACGGCTCCTTCAACCTCCTGGTTGGCGCAACGGACCTGGGGACCGGCTCCGATACGGTGTTGGCCCAAATGGCGGCTGAAACCCTGGGCGTCCCTGTGGAGGATATGCTGGTTTATTCCTCCGACACCGATTTCACCCCCTTCGATAAGGGCGCCTATGCCTCCAGCACAACTTATATCTCCGGTGCGGCAACGGTCAAAGCGGCTGAGAAGGTCGCCCAGCGCATCCGTGAACGGGCGGCAAAGATGTTCGCTGAAGACGGTCTGGAAGTGGACCCGGGTGAGGTGCTGCTGGAAGATCGCCGAGCCATTGCCCCCAGCGGCGAGTCCTTCTCCCTGGCAGAGATTGCCCTGCATGCCCTGCACCAGGTTGACCAGGAGCAGATCATGGGTGTGGCTTCGCATATGTCACCGGTAGCGCCGCCGCCCTTCGCAGCACAGTTTGCGGAGGTCACGGTGGACACAGATTCCGGCATGGTGACCGTGGACAAGCTGGTCATGGCTGTGGACTCGGGTGTGATCATCAATCCTGTAACGGCCTCCGGGCAGATCGAAGGCGGCATGGCCCAATCCCTGGGCTACGCCGTCAGCGAAGAAATGGTTTACGATGAAAAGGGCCAACCCCGGGAGATCGACCTGGAAGATTATCACATTTTTCGGGCGGATGAGATGCCTGAGCTGACCACCATCTTTGTGGAGACCTATGAGCCCTCGCATCCCTTTGGCGCCAAAGCCGTCGCTGAAATCCCCCTGGATGGGGTAGCGCCGGCGGTGGGCAATGCCATCCTGGATGCCTGCGGGGCGTCGCTGACATCAATCCCTGCCTTGCCTGAGAAGATCTGGCGGGCATTAAAGGGTATCTCAACGGAGCCGGAGGCGTAGAATTTGAGTCAAGATGATCACAATCGGGGAGTGAACATGCGGGTGGACAATCGAGTTTATGTCATCGGTCATGTCAACCCCGATACCGATGCGATTGCTGCCGCAATGGGTTATGCCTGGCTGCTGCAGGAACGCGATGGCATCAATGCCATCGCGGCGCGTTCCGGGGCGATCAACCGGCAGACAGCCTGGGTGCTGCGGACCCTTGATTTGGAGCCGCCGATCTTGTTCAATGACGCCTCACCGCGCTTTGAATCGGTCATGCGCCGGCTGGATACGGTGACGCCTGACCAACCCCTGAGCCAGGCCTGGGCGATCCTCAGCCGGACAGGCGGGGTGGCCCCCGTGGTCAATTCAGACGGCAGGCCCTATGGTTTGATCTCCGGGAAATCACTGCTGAACTTTCTAAGCCGGTTGATGGGCCCTCATCCCCGCTATAAGGACATGACGCTGGCGGAACTTTTGGAAATCCCCTGCCGGGAGGCGGCTGAAACCGATGTGGCCCGGTATTTTGCCTCCACCCGCATCCGGGATGTGATCAACCGCCTCCTGCGGGATGAAGTGGATGAGTTCTGGGTCCTGGATGAAGACCAGCGCTACCTGGGGGTCTGCCTGCAGCGGGATCTGCTGGACCCACCCCGAATGAAGATCATCCTGGTGGATCATAATGAACCGCAACAAGCATTGAGCTCTTTAAATGAAGCCGATTTAATCGAAATTCTCGATCACCACCGCCTGGGCAACCCAACCACCCATGAACCGATCCGGTTTACTGTGGATGTGGTGGGAAGTACCAGCACCCTGGTGTCTGAACATATCGAGGAAACAGGACTCAAAGCACCGCATGACCTGGCCGCGCTGATGCTGGCCGGCCTGCTCTCGGATACCCTGGTGATGTCTTCCCCGACCACCACCCCACGAGACCATCGGGCGGCGGAACGGCTGGCGCGCTGGGCTTTTGTCTGGGGGGGACCGCTGGAAGGTGAATCGATCGAGTCTTTTGGTGAAAAAGTGCTGGCCGCCGGGACTGGACTCGCCAGCCGCGACCCAATTGATGTGGTCACCACAGACATGAAAAAATATGAAACCGACTCACTGCGCTTTGCCATTGCCCAGGCGGAGGTTTCAGAATTGTATGAGCTGAATGAATACCTGGAACCATTGCGCGACGCCCTGCAAGAGTTAAAGGAACGCCGCAGCCTGGATTTTGCCATGTTGATGGTGACGGATGTGGTGCAGGGCGACAGCCGGCTGCTCATGGTGGATGCGCCGGTGGTGTTGGATGAGCTGCCCTACCGCCCATTGGCTGACGGCACCCGGCTGGCACAGGGCGTTGTCTCACGCAAAAAGCAGCTCTTACCCGTTGTGTTGAGCTTGTTAGAGGATTGATATGGAAATCTTGGACTTATTAAACCAAACCGTTGCCGCTGGCCAGCCGGCGGCTTTGTGTACGGTGGTCAATACGCGCGGCGCCGTCCCTCGCCATGCAGGATCAAAAATGATCGTATTTGGCGGCGGCCGGACCGAGGGCACCGTGGGGGGTGGAGAGATCGAGAACCTGGTGATTCAGGAAGCGTTGAAGTCTTTAAAGGACGGGAAAACCCGCTTCTTAAATTACGATATGATTGATATCGAAACCGACCCTGGCGTCTGCGGCGGGACGGTGACGGTGTTTGTGGAACCGTACCTGCGGGACCCCACCGTGGTTGTGGTGGGGGCAGGGCATGTGGGCCAGGCAGTTGCGCACCTGGCGAGCTGGTTGGGGTTCCGGGTGGTCGTCAGCGATGACCGGGTAGAGCTCTGTTCACCAGAGGCGGCCCCCGGCGGCGATGAATACCTGCCGGTACCGATGCAGTCCCTGCCGGAAGAGATGGAGATCGATTCACAGACCTATCTGGTGCTGGTCACCCGAGGCGTGGACATTGACGCCGCGGGCATCCCAGCATTGGTTAAGACTGAAGCAGCCTATATCGGTTTGATCGGTTCCAAGCGCCGCTGGGATCACACCCGCCAGAAGTTGGAGGAAGGCGGACTCACGGAAGAAGAGATCGGTCGGATCAAAACGCCCATTGGCCTGGAAATCAATGCTGAAACCCCCAGGGAGATCGCCGTGAGCATCCTGGCGGAGATCATCGCCCTTCGGAATGAGGGAAAACGGCATTTTCGCAAAAATTAATGGAGATCGGAGTGCAATGAACATGTGGCAGAAGTATATCCTGGCGGAATCGCTGGATCAGGCCGTCGCAGCCCTGGCGGAGTGGGGGGAGGAAGGGCGGATCATCGCCGGCGGGACGGATTTGATCCTGGAGATCGAGCGCAATGCACGCCCTGGGATCAAGACGATTATTGACATCACCAAAATCCCGGGATTAGAAGAGATCCGGGAGGATGAGAAGGGCGTGATCCATATTGGCCCGCTGGTCACCCATCACCATGTGGTGGCATCTGACCTGATCCGTGAAAAAGCCTTCGTCCTGACCCAGGCCAGCTGGGGGGTGGGCTCGCCTCAGTTGCGCAACCGCGGCACAGTGGTGGGCAACCTGGTGACGGCTTCACCCGCCAACGACACGATCAGCCCTTTGATGGCCCTGGACGCCAAACTGGTCTTGCTGTCCACGCGAGGCGAGCGCATTGTGCCGTTGAGCGATTTCTATACCGGGGTGCGGAGAACGGTGATGGAACCAGATGAAGTGGTGACCGAGATCTTTTTTGACGCCCCCGGCCCGGACGTTGAGACATACTTCACCCGCATGATCCTGCGAAAAACGGTGGCCATTTCTGTGACCAATGTTTCTGTGGTTTTGCGGTTCAAAGACGAGAAGATCCAACAGGCAGATATCACCCTGGGCGCGGCGGCCCCCACCAATATCCATGCTGAGGCCGCGGAAGACTATCTGACAGGCAAAGCGTTAACGGATGAGACCATCGCTGAAGCCAGCCGCTTGGCTGCAGAGGCGACCCGACCCATCTCTGATCTGCGGGGCTCGGCTGAATATCGAAAATATATGATCGAGGTTTTAGCAAAACGGGGGCTGACCGCCATCCGCGACGGTGTTGACAGGGACGAGGTGCCGCGCGACCCGGTGACATTGATGACGGGCGGCGAAAAGACCCAGCCGCCTGCAGAACCCTGGAACGGGGAGGAGATCCATACCTGGATCAACGGCAAGGAATACCGCTTTAGCACTGGATTTGATAAAACTTTGCTGAATTTGATCCGAGAAGAAGCCGGATTGGTTGGGACGAAGGAAGGCTGCGCAGAGGGTGAGTGCGGCGCCTGCACGGTCTACCTGGACGGACGGGCGGTCAACAGCTGCCTGGTGCCTGCAGCCCGGGCGCATGGCTCTCAAATCGTGACGATCGAGGGCTTGAGCGCGGAGGGGGCGCCCCATCCGGTGCAAGAATCCTTTGTAAAGTACGGTGCAATCCAATGTGGTTTTTGCACCCCGGGTTTTGTGATGTCGGCGGCCAAACTGTTGGAAGAGCGGGAAGCGCCCACGCTGGCGGATATCCAGACTGGAATATCCGGAAATCTTTGCCGCTGTACGGGT
The DNA here is from genome assembly GCA_964558525.1 of uncultured Candidatus Brevefilum sp. Classification (GTDB taxonomy): domain Bacteria; phylum Chloroflexota; class Anaerolineae; order Anaerolineales; family Anaerolineaceae; genus Brevifilum. Next base: position 30,308 of record CAZLEK010000005.1, on the reverse strand, counting down.
TATTTTAAGATCATAGAAGCGATCGAAAAAGCCAGCCAGGAAATGCGCCCCAGTGCTGAAGCGCAGGAAAAATAAGGAGATCAGATGGCCGTTATTGGAAAATCCATTCCACGACTAGATGTCAAAGATAAGGCAGTTGGTAAAGCGCTCTATCCAGGTGATTTTAACCTCCCCGATCAGGTCTTCATGAAGATCTTGTTCGCCGGTCGTCCCCATGCGATTGTGAAAGAGATTGACACCGATGCAGCGGAAGCAATGGACGGCGTCTTGGCGGTGCTAACCGCCAGGGATGTGCCTGTGAATGAATACGGCTTAATTGATGCAGACCAACCAGTGCTGTGTGGACCGGGATCCGAGAAACCTTTTACCGATCGCGTGCGTTTTGTTGGCGACCAGGTTGCCTGCGTGATTGCCGAAACGGAGAAGATCGCCGAACAGGCTCGAGACAAAATCAAGGTGATTTATGAAGATTTGCCGGTGGTGACGGCCATTGAAGACGCGCTGGCGGAAGACACAACCCTGCTACACCCGGAACGCGGTTCGAACAACTTCTGCCATTACCAGATCCGCAAGGGGGATGTGACGGCGGCTTTTGAGCAGTGTGATGTGATCGTCGAAGGTGAGTACCACACCCCCGTCCAGGAGCATGCTTATCTCCAGCCTGAAGCCGGGGTAGCCTACCTGGATGAGCAGGAGCGCATCACCGTGATCGTGGCTGGACAGTGGACCCATGAAGACCGGGAGCAAATTGCCCATGCCCTCAACCTGCCGGATGAAAAGGTTCGCGTGATCTATCCGGCCATCGGGGGCGCGTTTGGCGGACGCGAGGACATGTCGATCCAGATCGTGCTGGCCCTGGGTGTGATGCGCCTGCACGAGCGCGGCATTGACCGGCCGGTCAAGATCATGTGGAGCCGGGAGGAATCGATCATTGGGCATCATAAACGCCATGCGTACACATTCAAAGGAAAATGGGGCGCAACCAAGGAGGGCAAGATCCTGGCTGCGGAGGTTAAAGCCGTCGCGGACGGCGGCGCCTATATCTATACCTCAACGAAGGTTCTGGCGAACGCGTTCCTGCAGTGCACCGGACCGTATGAGATCCCCAATGTGTGGGTGGATGCGGATGCGGTGTACACCAATAATGTCCCTGGAGGGGCTTTCCGCGGCTTTGGCGGACCCCAGGGAACTTTTGAGGCTGAACTCCAGGTGGCCAAGCTGGCCGAGGCCTTGGGGATGGACCCGGTTGAATTCAGGATGCGCAACCTGCTGGAAGATGGCGGTCTGCTTTCCACCAATTCGGTCATTCCGCAGGGCTGTACCATCAAACCGGTGGTGGAAGCCTTGGCGGAGCGGTCTGGCTGGAAGAAGACCGGCCAAGGCTGGCAGGCGCCCCCTCAGTTGAAGGATTCCGGCGTGATCCAACGCGGCCGGGGGATCGCCTGTGCCTTTAAAAATGTGGGCTTTTCTTACGGCGCGCCTGAATCCTGCCATGCTGCCATCGAGCTGCACGGCAAAGCGGAAATCGAAAAGGCGATCCTGTACCATTCCGGCGCCGACGTTGGACAGGGGGCGCATTCCGCTTTCCGCCAGTTCGCGGCGGAAGCTTTGGGCCTGCCGCTGGAGAAAGTCGAACTGGTCGCCTCAGATACCTCATTGACGGGCGATTCCGGCAGTTCCTCGGCCTCCCGGATGACCTTCATGGCCGGGAATTCAATCAAAGGGGCAGCCGAACGAGCCCTCGAGCGCTGGCGCAAAGAAGAACGTCCTGCCAGGGCTGAATATACCTTCCGGCCGCCGCCGACGACCCATATGGACGCAGAGACCGGTGAGTGCGATCCGAACATTACTTATGGATATGTCGCCCAAACCGTTGAGTTGGAAGTGGACACCGAGACGGGCGAGATCACCCTGTTAAAAGTTTATTGTGCGAATGATGTGGGTAAAGCGGTCAACCCGATGCAGGTGGAAGGCCAGATCGAAGGGGCAGTGGTCCAGGCCGCCGGGTACACCATTACTGAGAACTTCATCCAGGAAAACGGCTATGTGGTCACGGATATGCTCTCCAAGTACATGATCCCCTCGGTTCAGGATATTCCTCTGGAAGTGGAATCGATCATCCTGGAGCTGGCCGACCCCTTGGGACCTTACGGCGCGCGCGGGATGGCTGAGATGCCCTATCTGCCCCTGGCGCCGGCCATCGTGCATGCCATGTACGATGCCACCGGGGTGTGGTTTGATGACTTTCCTCTCACGCCTGAACGCGTGTTGAGGGGTTTGGGCAAATTGTGACCCTGCCGTATGTGCTCCTGTGGGGCGGGGGAGATCTGGCCAGCGGTGCGGCCCTGCGGCTGCACCGGGTGGGTATTCGCACCCTGGTGGTTGAGAAACAAGAGCCGCTGGTGGTGCGGCGGACGGTGGCTTTTGCCAATGCGGTCTTTGAAGGCCAGATGCAGGTGGAAGACGTGAATGGGGTTTTGATCAATTTCCCGCGTGAAATGCAGGAGATCTGGAGACAGGGTCAGATCCCTGTCATTGTGGATCCTGATCTGACCCTGCTGCCGGATTACCGGCCGCTGGTCCTGGTGGATGCCCGGATGCGGAAGAAATTTGTCGAGATCGATCTGGATTCTGCCGACATGGTGATCGGCCTGGGTCCGGGCTTTGTGGTGGGGGAGAACTGTCAGGCGGCGATTGAGACCAACCGCGGCCATTTTTTAGGCCGGGTGTACTGGGAGGGCAGCCCCCAGGCGGATACGGGCGTACCCGGGAAGGTCGGTCCTTATTCGCGCGAGCGTGTCCTGCATGCCCCGGCGCAGGGCAACATCCAAACCCTGAAAGAGATTGGTGATACGGTTACGAAAGGCGAGCCGGTCCTGATGGTGAATGGTGAGCAGGTCCTGGCGCCCTTTGATGGGGTCCTGCGGGGCCTGATCCATGACGGCTTGCTGGTAAGGGAAGGGATGAAGGTGGGGGATGTGGATCCCCGGCCGGAGACCTTCCGCTGCTGGACGGTTTCTGAAAAATCCCTGGCTATCGGCGGAGGTGTGCTGGAAGCCATCTTGACCAAAAGCAGGCTGCGTAAACAGCTTTGGAAAAGGATCCACTGAGTGCGCCTGGCGGAGGCCATTGGCCCCAGGCGGGGGAGCGCCCTGGCCTTTGTGGGCGCCGGCGGCAAGACCAGCGCCATATTCGCCCTGGCGGACGACCTTGAGAGGCCAGTTGTGGTGACCACCACCACGCATCTCGGCGCCTGGCAGGCGGGATTGGCCGAAGAACATTTCCGCATCGAATCTGCGGATCAGCTCAACCAGATCGATTTCAATCAGCAAAAAACGCTTCTGATCACCGGACTGGCCGGGAAGGATGACCGCCTGGCGGGGCTGTCGCGCCCGGGCCTGGAACGGCTGTTTCAGCGATGCCGGGAACAGGTGTTTCCTTTGCTGATTGAAGCCGATGGCGCCCGGCAGCGGCCTTTAAAAGCGCCCGCGACTTACGAACCAGTGATCCCGGATTGGGTTGAAGGGGTGGTGACGATGGCCGGGTTGGGCGGCCTGGGGCAGCCCCTAACTGCGGATACGGTTCACCGCCCAGAGATATTTTCAAAAATCAGCGGATGCGAACCCGGAGAACTGATTGAAGGGGGGCATCTCAGGAGGATGCTAGCATCAAAACAGGGCGGCTTGAAGAACATTCCATCTGGCGCCAGGCGGATTTTGTTCCTCAACCAGGCCGAGGACGCGCGCCTTCAAGAAGCGGGTTTCCAATTGGCGCGCCAGCTGCTGGGCGTTTATGACCGTGTCCTGGTGGGATCCCTGCATGAGCCGGCTCAGGCGGGACCAATTTTTAGCCTTCATGCCCCAACAGCCGGGGTGATCCTGGCGGCGGGCGGCAGCGACCGGCTGGGGGCCGCCAAGCAGCTCCTCGATTGGCAGGGGGCGCCTTTTGTGCGCCAGGTGGCGCAGAAAGCCTTAGAATCCGGATTGTCGCCCGTGATTGCCGTCATCGGCGCTCACCGGGAGGGCGTCGAGGAAGCCTTGGCCGGTTTGGATGTGACCTGGGTGCACAACCCCGATTGGGCGGAAGGCCAGTCGACTTCGATGCAGGCCGGGCTGGCCGCGCTGCCGGAAGATGCGGACAGTGCGCTGTTCCTGTTGAGCGATCAGCCCCAAATCGGATCAGACCTGATCCAGGCGCTGCTCGAGCGCTATGCGATCCATCGCCAGCCGATCACTGCGCCCAGGGTGCACGGCCAGCGGGCGAACCCGGTGCTGTTTTCCAATGCTGCCTTTGATTCGCTTCGCAAGGTGGTTGGGGACCGCGGCGGGCGGGCGGTTTTCGACCAGTTTGCGGTTGACTGGCTGGATTGGGACGATGCGCGCATTTTATGGGATGTCGACGAGCCGGGGGATTATCAAAGGCTGCTGGAGGCTTTTCAATCCCAGCATTAATTCACTTGAGGATTCTTTTTCTCGAATAATGATGGATAGCTTTCCTGGATTCAACTATTCTTCATGAGGAGGGAGTTCTTCCTGGTGATGTGCAGGATAATCGCTGATCCTTTCTTGTAATAGGTCCAGATCACGCTTTCTGTGCAGTTTAATCTCAAGCGATCTTGCATCTCCCCATTCAATCAGCAGGCTTTTATCGTCAATCTTCAGTCCCTTGACGGTTTCACGCCAGAAAAATGTTAAGATGTCTTCCATATCAGCCTTTTGGCCGCCTGTAACAATTTTGCCGATTTCTGTGTTGATTTTCTTTGCACGGCGCTTGCGTAGTAAATCGTGGACCACACCAGCCAACACCGCGCCGATCCCTCCAGCGATACCGCTGGCCCACCAACCGATGGGAAGGAAAAGATCACCCAAAATTAAAACGGTCAGGACATACATGCTGGCAATGGCAGGATGGGTGAATGTCAGCAGGGGGAACTTTTTGATCAAAAGAAATCCGATCGCCTGGTCGAAAAAGACCCATTCTCCCATATAACGGGTGTCTTTTGTGCCCAATTGAGAGGATCCATATATCCTGAAGATTTCTTGGGGTTCTCCTTTGGCGTTCAGCTTCTCAAGCAGATTTTGAGATCGATTTGCTTTCAGTTTCCTAAACATTGATTCCTCCCGGATCTAAACTGGGGAATTAATCCCGACTTGAATCTATGGCTGATTTATTCAAGTTGACCATGGTTTTCCACGCTAGCTTGATGATGCGCATGGCGGACAGCAGGCGCGTTTAGTACTGTTTTGAAAATAAAAATCGAACTGCTTTACCGATAAAGATTGGTCAATAATTTTTATCTGGCTTCCCCACAATATCACCAAATTCTGCGCAATCGCTTGTGCGAAAGCGACGATCCTAGTAAAGATGGGTGCTACCCCGGCGGTGTTTTGAGGAGCTTGGTGATGGCTGTTTTCTATGAGGATATTATAAGCTATTTTTTGGGCGGGTAAAAATAACTGCAGGCAAAGTAACAACTGGGGCCGCAAAAAAACACCCGCACGACACTATTCACTATTCCCCATTCCCCATTCACCAATCATAGTCTTTTCCTTCATCAAGGCAGAGCATTTCCCAACACCTCAATTGCAGTTTGCAGAAAGGCCGGTTCGGCGGCATCCTGTGCCAGGGGGTAATCCGGTTGCAGGGGAAAACCGATGCCCGGGATCCACCAGCGGCCGCTGGTGACGTGCAGGCTGGAGCCGTCCTGCAGGTCGAAGATGTACTGGACAGTGGTTTTCCCGTAGGTCGGGAGGCCGATCACCGCGGCCCGGTCATGGTTGGCCAGGGCGCCAGCCACGATCTCGGCCGCGCTGGCGGTATTGCCATTGATCCAGATAACCATCGGTATGTCAAAGAAAGGTCCGGGCTTGTTCACCTCAAAGATTTCCACATCCTTATCTCGGAACTGCTGGCGCATCACCTCGCCCTGTGCAAGGAACAACCGGGCAATATCCACCCCGGCGTCCACCAGTCCGCCGCCGTTGTCGCGCAAATCCAGGATCAAGGCTTCAGCTCCCTGTGCCTGCAAATCCTCAATACCGCCTTCAATTTCTTTGGATGTGGACTCTGCGATGCGCACCACCTGCAGCCATCCAATACGTTCGTCTTCTGGCAAAAGATTGGTCACCACCGATGGGAGATCGATTCGCTGCCTTTTAAGGGTGAAGGTCCGTTCTTGTTCCTCACGCTGAACGGCCAGACGGACTTCTTCACCAACCGGGCCGCGCAGCAGCGCGAGCAGGCTTACCTCATCGGTCTCAGGGTTGACGGCCTGACCGTCCACAGCCACCAGAATATCGCCATCCTGCAGGCCTGCCTCTAGTGCTGGTGAGTCCGGAAGGGGGTACAGCCGCCAGCGGTTCTGGGTATCCCGCTCCAGGCGAGCCCCGATCCCCCCAAATTCTCCCTGGAGCTGGTCGGACTGGATTTCGGAATCAGCCGGGGGCACAAAATAAGTGAAGGGGTCCTCGAGGGTCTTGAGCATCCCCTGGATCATGCCGTGCTCCAGGGATTGGTTCGAGGGCACTTCGTAAATTGTGTTTGCCACCAGGATTTCCCGGGCCCGGCGCAGGAGGGACAGCTCACCCCGCTGCTGGCTGATAAAGCGATGGCCGAAGGCCCCCACGGCGACAGCGAGCAGGACGATCACAAGCTGGAGGGCGATGAAGCCCCATTTTGAGAAGAAGGGGTTGCGATTTTGATCTGCCATGCGAACGCTTTCCGATCATCGTGTTTAAGGTATAATGGTTCCACTGCATTATACTCACTGCTGCGGCAGCCTGAGAATGTGGTATTTGGGATAAAAGCGCCTGGCCCATTCCGATTTCCTGAATGGGTGACGAGGATGGAGGTTCCCTGGCGCAGGCCAGGGATAACGAGGCAGGCTAACTGCGCTCGGAAAATCGAGAGATCGGCGGATGCCTCCCGCTGTACAGACCCCTGTGCAGTTGGATTCCCAGAAGAGAAACAGTGAAATTAACCCGGAAACGCCTGAACCAGGCGCCCTGTGCGGACGCTGGGTAAGGCAAAGTCACCCTGGAGGTTCTATGTGCGGCATTGTTGGTTATATTGGCGAGCAGGATGCCACCCCGATCATTTTGAACGGACTGAAACGGCTTGAATACCGTGGATACGATTCGGCCGGCCTGGCGGTGCTGGAGAACGGCCATATTGCGATCCGGCGGGACGCCGGCAAGCTCAGCCACCTGGAAGCCCTGGTTCAAGAGACGCCGATCCACGGACGGATTGGCATCGGTCATACCCGCTGGGCCACCCACGGCGAGCCGAACGCCCGCAACGCCCATCCGCACATCGGCAGCACCGGCGAGTTTGTGGTGGTCCACAATGGGATTGTTGAGAATTACCTCAGCCTGCGGGAAGAGCTCCAGGCGGAGGGGACGGAATTTAAATCCGAGACGGATACCGAGACGATCGTGCACCTGGTGGAGAAGTTTTACTCCGCTGAGGGCACGCTGGAAGGCGCGGTGCGCAAAACTCTGGGACAGCTCAAAGGCGCGCACGGCATTGTGGTGCTTTCTTCTCGTGAACCCGACAAGATCGTGGCCGCCCGCGTCGGCAACGCCGGCGGCGTGGTGATCGGCCTGGGTGAGGGTGAGAATTACGTCGCCTCGGACCTGCCGGCGATCCTCGAGCACACCCGCCGGGCGGTGTTTCTTGAGTCGCACCAGATGGCCGTGATCACCCGGGATGCGGTGCGCGTGACGGATGTTCAGGGCAATCCCATCCCTGTCAAGCCTCAAACCATTGCCTGGGATCCGGTGGCAGCGGAGAAGGGCGAATACCGCCACTTCATGCAAAAGGAGATCCACGAGCAGGTGCGCTCCCTGACGGACACCCTGGCAGGCCGGGTGGATTTTGACGGAGGTCGGGTGACCCTGCACGAGCTCAACCTGGATGCCAGCAAGGCCAAACAGATCAATAAGATCATCATCACCGCCTGCGGGACGGCCGCCCACGCCGGGATGGTGGGAAAGATCCTGCTGGAGCGAATTGCCCGGGTGCCAACCGAGGTGGCGATCGCCTCAGAGTTCCGCTACGCTGACCCGCTGGTGGACGAACATACTGTGGTGTTGGCGATCAGCCAGTCGGGGGAGACGGCTGACACCCTGGCAGCGATGGAGGAGGGCCGCAAGAAGGGCGCCATGCTGTGGTCTAACGTGAATGCTATCGGCTCCCAGGCCATGCGCATCGCTGACGGCTGCATCCCGATGCAGGTCGGCCCGGAGATTGGGGTGGCCTCGACCAAGGCCTTCACCGCGCCGCTGATCGACCTGTACCTGCTGGCGATCCACCTGGCGGATATGCGCGGCGAGATCGATGCGGATGAGCGGTTTACCCTGGTCAACGACCTGGTGGGCATCCCCGCGCTGGTGGGCGAGTGCCTGGATCGCGAGGAAGAGGTTCTGGCGCTGGCGCGCAAGTTCATGCGCATGAACCACATGCTTTACCTGGGGCGCGGGATCAATATGCCCATCGCCTACGAGGGCGCGCTCAAGCTCAAGGAGATTTCGTATATCCATGCAGAGGGATACCCGGCGGGTGAGATGAAGCACGGGCCGATCGCCTTGATCGACCGCTCGATGCCCGTGGTAGCCCTGGCGCCGCAGGACCCCTGGTACGACAAGATGATCAGCCAGATCGAGCAGGCCCTGGCCCGCGGTGGGGAGGTGATCGCCGTGGCGACGGATGGGGATGCACGCATCCCTGATTTGACGGAGGACATCCTGTGGGTGCCGGAAACGCCCTGGCTGCTCAGCCCGGTGATCACGAGCATCCCGCTGCAGTTGTTTGCCTACCACATTGCCAGCCTGTTGGGGTTAGATGTGGACCAGCCGCGCAATTTGGCCAAGAGCGTGACGGTGGAATGAGAAAAGGAAAGCAAATGGAATCCCAGGGTGAGATAACCCGAGAATCATTGGTTTCCTTGCGCGAGATCACGCAGGAGACGGTTCGTAGGATTTGCGACCTGAAGGTCACAGCAGATCAAAACCGGTTCGTGGCGCCGGTGTCGGTTTCGATTGCCCAGGCTTATTTTGAACCCAAGGCCTGGTTTCGAGCGATCTATGCCGATGAGACCCCGGTTGGATTTGTGATGCTTTACAGGGATACTGAGGCGCCCGAGTATTATCTTTGGCGCTTTCTGGTGGATGAAAAATTCCAGGGGATGGGGTTTGGAAAACAGGCCATGCTGCTGATCATCGATGCGGTTCGCAGGTGGCCGAATGCTGAAGCGCTGCTGCTCAGTTATGTGCCTGACCCAGATGGGCCGGGTGGATTCTATGCTAAGTTGGGTTTTGAACCCACAGGCGAGATGGAGGGGATTGAAGCAGTGGCAAGTTTGGCTTTGTAGTGAGTGTGGGTTCTTATATAAATATTGGTAACTGCTCAGGCTTGAGAAACAAAACTTCGTAATAGGATTAATACCTTCTCCCTCGCGAAATTAATGGTGCGCTCAAATGAGGAGCGCACCCTACAATACACCTGCAACATGTAGGGTTTCTTGATTGATGTTTTTCCGTAGGGTGCGCAGTTCTTTTCTGCGCACCATCTAATCCATTAGTGCTTATCCACTCATTAAGCTGAGCAGTTACAATCCTGAACACGCGTGATCGACATCTTCTATGCCTGGTTTTTGGGCAATCATCTGCACAGGATCAAGTTTTGTGATTGCGATATGCCTAGGTTGTTTCACGCCGCTGCGGGCCGTTTGCAATGATAGAATATCAGTCATGCATTGGGCTTCACCCAGGGCGATCTCAAAGGAAGAGCTATTGAAAAAAATGGCTCCCCGCAACGTCCTCGTTGCGGGGAAATGCGTAAGGAAGGTGTAAATAGTATTTCAATAGAGAAATTTGCATTAAAACTGGCGTTTTTTCGCCGACGAGGACGTCGGCGAGAGCGGAAAGTTGGGATGAGATCCCATCGATCACCCTTCAGATAAAGAGAATTTCAAGCCTAACTTTACGTGGGGATCTTGCAATTTCCCTGGGGTTTCACCGCAGGGCATGGCTCAATAGAACGCGATTATAATTACCTTCACGCAAAGCGTTTTTATTTGAAAGGAAGTGTGATCTGTGGACCAATCAACAGGGGAAGGGATCATTCCAGATTATCTTGACCTGCTCGATGAACAGCGTGAAACTGCTTTCCAGTCATTGGCTGGACTGACCGAAGACCAAATTTGGCAGCGGCCTGAGCCTGGTGAATGGTGCATCGGCGAGATCCTCAACCACAACCGGCTGCTCTTTTCAACGCTCTTTCCAATGGTTCGGTTCGTTTGGGGTGCCTTCCGTTGGACCGGAAAGCTCTGGCAGAACCGCGAGTACCGCACAGATATCGAAGACCCCTATCGCAAGAAGCGCTTCCCGATGTGGACGGGCTTTATCTGGACGCCGAAATACACTCCGAAAAAACCTGTTCCATTAGAGACTTTAAAAGAAGAACTGCGGGTAGAGCATCAGGGCGTTCGGGAATTTTACCAGGGCAAACCAGAGGATTTATTAGGCCATGTGTTTCTTTTTGATCCTTTATTTGGCTTTATCAACCTGATCGTCACGCTCAGGATTGGCATCTATCACGACCAGCTGCATTATGAGGATGTGATCCAGATGGCGGAAAAATGATCCTTAAGGGAAAGCGCCCGGTCTGCCAGGCGGCCTGGGCCGATCGTGACTTATTTTGCTTATTGTCCTTTTTCGAACAACGCAGACGTGGTTATGAGAAGAAAAACCGTTTCTTTTACACGAAGTGCTCGTTTGACTGAAATGCTGGCGAACCTGCCCAGCTTGCTGATGATCTGATCGTATTATGATTATTCATTGATTATTGAGAGCGTTATGATGCCTGAAGCTGTGATTAAAACACATAACCTGACCCGCCGGTTCGATGAGATCACCGCGGTGGAGGGATTGAACCTGGAAGTTCATGCCGGGGAGGTGCTGGGTTTCCTGGGGCATAACGGCGCCGGGAAGACCACCACCGTGCGCCTGCTGAACGGCGTGCTGGACCCGACCAGCGGGGAAGCCCGAGTGCTTGGGTTGGACCCAGCTGTGGAGGGCCCCGAGCTGCGCGCCCGCACAGGCGTCCTGACGGAAACACCGGCGGTCGATGAGCGCCTGACAGGCTTTGAAAACCTTTCGATCTTTGGAGCCCTTTTTCGTGTTCCGGAGGAGGACCTGCCCAGGCGGGTGGATGCCTTGCTGGACCTGTTCCAACTGGAAGACCGCGCCCACGACCGGGTGAGCGAGTACAGTAAGGGCATGAAGCAAAAGTTGGCCCTGGCCAGGGCTTTAATCCACCAACCTGAGGTGCTCTTCCTGGACGAGCCGACCGCCGGGCTGGACCCGGTGATCACCCGCCAGGTGCACGATCTGATCCGCGAGCAGAGCCGGTCCGGTGACCGCACGGTGTTTTTGTGCACCCATAACCTGGATGAAGCCCAACGTCTGTGCGACCGGGTGGCATTGCTGCAGAATGGGCGGATGATCGCCCTGGGTTCGCCGGCTGAATTGGCCCGAGAGATCTGGCCCGGGGTGCACCTGGAGATCGAAACGGCTCAGGGCGGTGAAGCAAAATTGGAAAACGCATTGACGAAATTCAAAGGGCTTTCAGGCCTCCAAATTACACATGCGCCAGGGATACTCACGCTATCCCTGGACGATCGCGAGCGCATCCCGACCCTGGTGGCCCACCTGGTGCGGGAAGGGGCGCCCATTTTTCAGCTGACGCGCCAGGAACCAACCCTTGAGGATGTTTATTTTGCCTTGAACAGCGATGATCGGAGGGATACATGAACTGGCGAGCGATTAAGGCCATCCTGCGGCGGGATCTCCTGGCTGTTCGGCGCAATAAGGGGGTGATGGCGCCAATGATCATTGTCCCATTGATCTTTATGGTGCTGCTGCCGGGAGGAATAGGGTATTTTGGCCCTGTTCTAAGCCGGATGCCAGGGGCCAACATGCCCGAGATCGGCCAGCTGATGGCTTTGCTCCCGCCGCAGCTTGCGGAGGTATTTGATCGCTATACACCCGATCAGGCCTTGATCGTCTTCATGCTGGTTTACATGTTCGCCCCGATGTTCCTGATCATCCCCCTGATGGTGGCCAGCGTGATCGCTGCAGACAGTTTTGCAGGAGAGAAGGAGCGTAAAACCCTGGAAGCGCTGGTTTACACACCGACCACGGATCTGGAATTGTTCGCCGGCAAGACCCTTGCTGCAATGATTCCGGCAGTTGTGGTATCCCTGGCTGGGTTTCTGCTCTACGGCCTGACGGCCAACCTGGCGGCCTGGCCGACCATGGGGCGGGTGTTCTTTCCCAATTGGACCTGGGTGGTGATGGTGGTCTGGGTCGGGCCCGCCACGGCTGCCATGGGTCTGGGGGCGACGGTGCTCGTCTCCTCCCGGGCAAGTTCCTTCCAGGATGCCTACCAAATCTCTGCCGTGATCGTGGTGCCGATCTTGGCGCTGGTGTTTGCCCAGGTATCGGGAGTGATGTATTTCAGCACCTGGTTGGTGGCCGGCTTGGGGTTGGTTTTCTGGCTGATCGCCGGGGTGCTGTTGCGCGTGGGCGTGAAAACCTTCCAGCGCGGGGAGATCATGGCGCGAAATTGAGCCGCCAAAGAGATCAACCACTTAGGTAGATCAAGGGTAGTGGTTAAATCATGTCCGAACAGGAATTATGAAGAGACTGAGCTTCCGGATCTTATTACCGGTTTTCGGGATTGGTCTGCCCCTGTTGGGGATCCTCACCGGGCAGGTGATCATTGCCGGCACGCTGCTCTCCCTGGCTTTGGGTGGGTTTATGCTGGTTTCCGGCCTTCAAGATACCTCTCAAACTTCTGGGGATGCCAAAGTTTTGCGAGGCTTTTTTATTGCCTTCGGCGTGTTCTTCCTTCTGGCCGGTTTGGGATTGCTGGTCTGGACCTTCAACGGCGCGCCCATCCCGGGGTGGCGCGAGATGCGGCCGATTTTTTCCCTTGAGCAGTTCCTGCTCATCGCAGCGTTTTTCGGTCTTAACTTCTTCAGCCAGGCATTGAAAAAATTCTTAGACCGGCGGCTGGTCAGCCGCATCCAAAGGCGGTACCCGGAGGGGAGAATTTACACCATCCCAACCTACTTCACCGGCGTGATGATCCTGGTCTTGCTGCTGTTGGTGCCGGTGAACCTGTTTTTGATCTTTGGCGGGCTGCTTGGCTGGTTAATGGGGGTTGCTGAAAGCAGTCTTCCCCTGGATCTGGGTTTGGGCTTACCGGCACTGCTCTCACCCTTTTTGGTTTTTGCCATCTTGATGATCCGGCATAATTCTGGTGCGGTTGTGGTGGACGGCAAGGAGGTGATCCGCTGCCGGTATCTTTCTTGTTCATCGCGCCAACTGGATGAGATTGTAAAGATCAGGGTCAGCGCCTTTGGCTTTCCGACAGCCGTTCGGCTGATAAGCCCTGGCGCCAAGCTGACCTTCCCCACTTCTATTAACGGTTACCCGGAGCTTCTGCAAGTCCTGCGAACCTATACAGGCCTCTCTGTTCAGAAAAGAAGGAAAAAGAAGCAATCGGACGGTCGGGATGCGGTTCAATTTCCATATACCATTGGTTTTTCTAAGGCTCGCTGGGTCATGGAGGTTATCAGCGCCGGGCTGCTGGTGGTGATTTACCTGGGGATGGCTCTGGCAGGTGTGTGGATCCTGCTGCTCAGGGGGGATGCGCCTCCGGTGAGGGGTGAAGACCTGCTCGCTGCAAGCGTGATCTTTATCCTGGTCAGCCTGATTTTTGGACCCTTTGTG
>CAZLEK010000005.1:0-16409 GCA_964558525.1 uncultured Candidatus Brevefilum sp. | reverse complement strand
GCTCGCTGCAAGCGTGATCTTTATCCTGGTCAGCCTGATTTTTGGACCCTTTGTGTTACTGGTCGTCAAGCAAACGCTCAAGCTGGAGAATCCCACCAGGATGACCTTTACCCACGAGTCAGTTCAAGTTGATTACGGCCATCGTAAGGCGATCACCTATCCTGCGGCTGACCTAGAAAAAGTCTGGCTGCAGCCAATCAAGCGCCGTGTACGCAGCAGCTATGGCGGCGCTCGTGTGGTGAGCAGCCTTCAAATGCATGATCTGCACCTGGGGTTTCAAGGAGGGGAACCCCTCGTGCTGACCCGGGCAAAGCTGAATGGCTGGCAGACCACGCCAGAGGAATTGTTGGCGGTTCTAAAAGAGCTTTATCCCCAGGTCTGAATCCTTTAAATGGAAATATTTCGGGGGATTGATCGAAACCTGAGAACAATTTGATTGTTTTCCGAGCAATTCAAACAGCGTATCTGACACCACGCATAAGCATGGGCATTGTGGTCTACGCTTGCGTCCGCCGAGGACTGGCCCAATTGAATTCAGACCATCCGTTCGGTACCCTTAAATCAGCAAAACCTTTTCCAGGAGGACTCATGGAAGATAAGCAGAACGCCAATAAAGGTCGTTATGGGAGCTTCTTCGCGATGATAGGCGCCTCAATGGTCCTGATGTACCTGATCACCTATCTGAATTCCTACCAGATCCTGGGCCATGCCCGGTTCAGCGAGACGCGTTTATTCATGACCCTGCTGATGGGCTCGGTGATGGCAGTGGTGATGTTGACATTCATGCGCAAGATGTACCGCAAGCGGGGCGTCAACCTTGCCATCTACATTGGATCGGCGGTGGTCTTTGCGGGGGCGTTGTTCCTGGTGCGCAGCCAGCGGACGGTGACCGATGTGGATTACATGGAAGCGATGATCCCGCATCACTCGATCGCCATCCTGACCAGCGACCGGGCGCAAATTGTGGATTTCCGGGTGCGCGAACTGGCGGACGAGATCATCCTGGCGCAGCGCCGGGAGATCAAAGAGATGGAATGGTTGATCCAGGATATTCGCGAGAACGGCGCCGCCGCCACAGCGGCCCAGGCAGACGAAAGGCCGGCGCCTGATTTTGAGGCGTCATTGGACTAAGAAAAAGCAGCCGCGGGAGTCTGCGGTAAGTTCGCAGGCATAGACTGGCATGGTCTGCCATGCTTTCTCGGAATTTACAGGATCAAAAGAGAGGCAGGATCCTCATGGGTAAAAACTTGGACCTTTGATGAATGACATCCTGCTCGTCCTGGGGTTGGCCAGCCTGCCGGCGCTGGGCAATTTCATCGGGGACTGCTGTCGGAGTGGCTGAATCCCTCCCGAAATGTTGTCAATCGCGCCCTGCACGCCGCCGCCGGGATCATCCTGGCGGTGGTCTCCGTGGAGGACATGCTGGGGGAAGCGCACGAAAGCGCAGCGGACACGCGCGGGTCGGCGATCCATTTTATATTGGGATATGCGCTGTTTCTGCTGGTTTCGGGGGGATTCGGCTGAATCTAAATTTATCACCCATGCGGCGGTCGCCGCAGTGCGTGATCACATTTGGTTCAGAGGATTGCCTAAATTGGATAGGAAAAGTTGGTCATCTCTTCACTCAACTGCCACAAGCGTTGCCATGCTTCTTTCTCATAAGAGGCGTCCGAGGAGCGCTTTTCCTGCTTATCCACAAAATACTTCCCATTCACATCAGCCATTTCAGGCGAACTGGCCAGGAAAATCGGCGTTTCGGCGCCTTCTTCTGAGGTCTTGCCCGTCAGGCGGATCCAGAGCAGGATCAGGGGTTCCAGGATGCCGAAATCCCGGTAAAGTTTAGAGGCCACGGTACCGGGGTGCAGGGCGTTGGCGGTGACGCCGCTGCCTTCCAGCTTGTGGGCCAGTTCGTAGGTGAACATGATGTTGGCCAGTTTGGACTGGGCATAGGCACGGAAGGCACGGTAGTTGTCTTCAAACCCAATATCCTCAAAATGGATCCGGTCCACACCACGGTGCGCATCCGAGGCAACGTTAACGATCCGCGCAGGCCCGCTTTCCTTAAGCCGATCCAGCAGCAGCCCGGTCAGCAGAAAATAGGAGAGATGGTTGAGGGCAAAGGTCCGCTCAATGCCATCGGCGGTCTCTTCATAGTCAGCACGCCATGTGCCGACGTTGTTAACCAGGACGTCCAACCGGTCGTAGTCGGCTTTAATTTCCTCGGCCAATCCTTGGACCTCATCCTGCACGGAGAGGTCTGCCACGATAGAGTGGGCGGCTTCTTCGCCAGCTGAAGCGCGGATGCTTTCAACAGCCTCCTGGCAGTGGGCTTCACTGTGGCTGGTGATGATCACCTGCGCGCCCATCTCCGCCAGCCCCTGGGCGGTGTAAAAACCGATCCCGCGGCTGCTGCCGGTGACCAGGATGGTTTTTCCCTGCATGTGGTTTTGGCGCTCAGTGTTCATCTGGATTGACCCTTTCTCTGGATCACCATTGTATCATTCACCCAAACGAATCCGGGGATTCAGTACAGCGTAGAGCAGGTCGGCCACCAGGTTGGCGGAAGCGAAGCCCAAGACCGTGACCATGATGATGGCGCGGATCAGGGGCAGGTCTGAGCGGTTGATGGCAAACACCAGCAGGCGGCCCATCCCGGGATAATTGAACACGTTCTCCACCACCACCAGGCCGCTGATCAGCCAGCCAAAGCTGATCGCCAGCACGGTGATGGTTGGCAGCAGGGCGTTGCGCAGGATGTGTTTGAAGATGACCGCCCGGCGGGGCAGGCCTTTGAGGGTGGCCACACGGACGTAGGGCTGCTCGGTTTCTTCGATCACGCCCGAACGGACCAGGCGGCTGACATATGCCAGGAGCACCAGGGTGGCGGTGACCGCCGGGAGGATTAAGGATGGGAGCATCTTTACAAAGCTCTCCCCAGGTGCGATGGAGGAGGAAGCGGGCAGCAGGTTGAGGTCGAAGGCGAAGATCTGGATCAGGATCAAACCCGTGACGAACTCCGGCAGACCCACCACAGACAGGGCTGAGATGCTGATCAGGTTGTCGATCCAGGTGTTTTTATTGAGGCCCGCAATGATCCCTAATGTGACGGCCAGGGGCACAGCGATGAACAGGGTCACCCCTGCCAGGATCAGGGAAGCCTGGAGCCGCTCTCTCACCAGGGGCCGGATGGCCTCGCCGGTGCTGAAGCTTTGGCCCCAATCTCCGGCAGCAAAGTCAGACAGCCAGGTGATGTACTGCACGGGCAAGGGATCGTTCAATCCCAGTTCACGGCGCAGTTCCGCCACGGCTTCTTCGCCGGCTTCCCGGCCCAACAGCACCCGGGCCACATCGCCGGGGAGCCACTGGGTGACCATGAAGATGATCAGCGATGCCAGCAGCAGCGTCAGCAGCAGCAAACCGAGACGTCTCAAGACATACAGGGCCACAAAACGCTCCTTTCCAATGGTTGGGTCAGCATGATTTCTCAATCCTCAGCTTGTTTTCCCTGGCGAACGCCGCCTGGCTGACTGAAGCTGAAGGGTTTCTCCTGCTGCTTTATCAGGTCTTCCTTGGGGATATGGCAGAAGTAGCGCGCCCCGTTTTCGCCCACATCCCGCCAGGGCGGCCTTTCTTCCACGCAGATATCGCCCAGGAAGCGCGGGCAGCGCGAGTGGAAGGGACAGCCGGTGATCTCCTCCGATGGGCTGGGGACCTCCCCTGGCAGGCGGATCTCCTTCTGCTGCGCTTCGGGGTCAATCAAGGGCACGGCTGAGAGCAGGGCTTCGGTGTAGGGGTGATGGGGCGGCTCAAAGATCTCTCCCACCGGGGCGATCTCCATTAACTGGCCCAGGTAGATCACCGCGACAAAGTCCGCCAGGTAGCCGACCACCGCCAGGTCGTGGGAGATGAACAGGTTGGCGATCTGGTTTTTCATCTGGAGTTCATCAAAGAGGTTGAGGATGGAAGCCTGCACGGAGACATCCAGCGAGGAGACCGGTTCATCAGCGATGATCAGGTCTGGGTCGGGGGCAAAGGCCCGCGCCAGTGAGACGCGCTGTTTTTCCCCGCCGCTCATCTCCCCGGGCAGACGGCTGGCAAAATCAGGTGAGAGGTGCACCGCCTCTAAAAGCTGGGCTGCAGTTTTTTCGGCTTCCTCGCGAGACTGGCCCCTGAAGCGCATCACAGGCCGGCGCAGGGCTTCGCCGACGCTCATGTAGGGGTTGAGGGCATCCTCAGGGTCCTGGAAGATGATTTGCAGGCAGCACATCATCTCGGCGCCGCGGGTCTGTAAACCTGCCGGCAGTTCCCTCTCAAAGAGCACCATTGAACCGCCAGTATGCTCCGCCAGGCCGACCACCGCCCGGGCCAGGGTCGTTTTGCCGCTGCCGCTCTCACCGACCAGGCCCAGGGTTTGGCCGCGGGGTATTTCCAGACTCACCCCATCGACTGCCCTGACCTTTGGCTTTGATTTTCCTTTCAAAAAGTCAATCAGATTCCTGTTTTCCGAGAAATGAACTTCAACTTCCTCCAGTGAGAGGACTGGCCGGGCCTCCGACGCTGCATTCCGCTGGCGGGCGGCTTCTGGCAGGGGCTGGTGGGCGTCCACCTCATCTGCCTTGATCTCGTCCCAGCGGTGGCAGCGGGCATGGCGGCCGTCGCCTGAATCATACAGCGGGGGATATTCTTTACAAACCTCAATTGCCAGGGGGCAGCGTGATCGGTAGATGCAGCCTTGCGGCAGGTCATCCAGCGGCGGGATCCGGCCCTGGATGGGCCGCAGGTCAACATCGCCTTTGTTCTGGCCCAATTTGGGGATCGAATCCAGCAATCCCTGCGTATAGGGATGTAAAGGCTTGCGGTACAGGCTCACTGTGGGGGCGTCTTCCACCAATTCACCGGCGTACATCACGGCCACACGGTCGGTGATTTGGGCGACCACCCCCAGGTTGTGGGTGATGTAGAGCATGGCCGTCTCGCGGTCTTCAATTAATTCCCGGTAAAGGTCCAGCATGGCGGCCTGGGTGGTGACGTCCAGGCTGCTGGTTGGTTCATCCAAAACCAGCAGTTCTGGTTCGGTGCTGATGGCCATGGCCGTCAGCACGCGTTGAAGCATGCCCCCGCTGAGCTGATGGGGGTAGGCCCGGGCGACGCGTTCCGGGTCGCCCAGGCGGACGGTCTCAAATAATTCGAGAACCCGTTCCCGGGCTTCCTTGGGGTTCAGCCCGCGATGATGCCTGAGGATCTCAGCCGCCTGCTCACCCAGCCGGATGGCGGGGTTGAGCGCCGATTGGGTTTCCTGGGGAACCATGCTGATGCGCGACCCCCAGATCGAGCGCATTTCCCGCTGGCTGAGGGTGAGCAGGTCCTGGTCACCGAACAAAATTTGGCCGTGTTTGACCTGGCCCTCTGCGGGCAAAAGACCCATCACAGCCAGGGCCAGGGTGGTCTTGCCGCTGCCGCTTTCCCCAACCAAGCCGCAGGTCTGGCCGGCGGGGAGCTTGAGGGATGCATGACGGACGGCGTGCATGACTTTTCCGTTGGTCTGGTAGCCCACCGTGACATCATCAATATCCAGCACATATTCTCTGGCCATCAGCGGCGCTCCAGTTGCGATGGAACCTGGAGGATCTGCTTGAGCCCATCGCTGATCAGGTTGGCCCCGATCACCACCAGCGCGATGGCGGCTGCCGGGAAGAACAAGGCCCAGGGCGTTTGGGTCACATTGGCCCGGCCTTCCTTGACCATCAAGCCCCAATCCGGGCTGGGGGGCTGCACGCCGACCCCCAGAAACCCCAGGGATGCAACCAGGAAGATCGCATAAGAAAAGCGCAGGGCGGCTTCTACGGCCAGGGCTGGCAGGGTGGAGGGGAAGATCTGCCGGAACAAGATGTACCAGAAATTCTCCCCCTGGACGCGGGCCGCTTCAACGAAGCTTTTTTGTTTGACCGAAAGGACCACCGACCGCACCACCCGGGCCACGATCGGCGAGTAGGCGATGATGATCACGATCAACACGCTGCCCCGGGAGCGGCCCAGGGACCCCAACAGGAGCAGGGCTAACAACAGGGCTGGCAGGGCCAGCAGGCTGTCGAAGAAGCGCATGATGACCTCATCCAGCCAGCCGCCCTGGTAGCCGCTGATCAGGCCGATGGTCGTGCCGATCAGCACAGCGATCAGGGTGCCCAGCCCGGCCAGGGCGAGCACGTCGCGCGCGCCGAGCACCACCCGGCTGAAAACATCCCGGCCGAGGTGGTCTGTGCCGAACCAGTGGGCGGCCGAGGGCGGCTGGCGGGCCTCTTCCACGATCTGCTCATTCGGCCCGTAGGGCGCCATCAGGGGGCCAAACAGGGCTGTCAGGAGAAAGATCAAAAAGAGGGTCGCGCCGATGGCGGAGGGCAGGCGGCTGTAGAGCTGGGTAACGCCCTGCCAAAACTGCCTGCCTCCCGCGATTATTACGTCAATCCAGTGGTTTTCTTGTTTGGATGTCATTTGATCTCAGGTTTTAACATCATTAAGCGGCATTATTCTGCAAGTGATACAGGACGGAAATCGCTGCGTCCGGAAAAAGCTTTGAGCTGAAAACCCTGGAAATCCGCGTTGATCACAGCATATTCTGCAAAGAAATAAGGGACGATCATGGGCCCGCGTTCGATCATAATCCGCTGAACGGTATGATAGGCTTCTATGCGCGCTTCCTCATCCAGGGCGCTGCCGGCGGTCTCAATGGCTGCATCCAGTTCATCATCACAGAAGCGGGTTTCATTCCATTTCGCGCCGCACTTCAGCATGGTATCCAGGTAAAACTGCGGGTAAGCCCGGTGGCCCCAGCCGGTGATCCCAAGGTTGACTTCCAGCCAGCGGCCTTCGCCGTAATAGACGCTTTCCGGCAGGGTGACGACTTCCACGTTGATGCCGGCTTCGGCCCACTGCTGTTTGAGCACCACAGCCAGATCCGGGAAGTTGAGGGTGTCGAGCAGGTTGAGTTCCATATCCAGGCCGTCGGGGTAACCGGCTTCGGCCAGCAATTCCGCGGCCGCTTCAGGGTCCCTTTCAGGCAGGTCGTATTCCTGGGTGTAGTAGGTTTCAAAGATCGGCCCGATGGGGGTATCCTGGCCCACGGCGCCGTAGCCCTGCTGGACCAGTTCAAAGATCGCAGCGCGATCCGTGGCCAGCTTGAAGGCTTCCACCACGCGGGGGTCATTCCCCGGTTCCTGGTCGGTGCGCAGGCGCACCAGCGCAAACTGGTTCGTGGCGATGTCCACGGCCTTCAGGCCGTCCACATCCTGCAGGCTGTCATACAGTGACGTGGAAAGGTCCATGGTCAGGTCAATCTGACCGCCGCGCAGCGCATCGGCGGAGGCGGTTTGTTCATTGAAGAAAATGATCTCCAAACCGGCCAGTTTGGGCTGGCCTTCAATGAAGTAATTCTCGTTCGCAACCATCGAGATCCGGTTTTCAGGTTGGTAGTCCTCAACGATGAAGGGCCCCGTGCCGTTGAAGTCGGCGGCGTCTTCCGTGCCGTCTTTGACGATCAAGGCGTGATTGTCGCTCAGGTCGAACAGGAAGAAGGGATTGACTTTCTTGAGCGTAAAGGTCACTTCCAGGTCGCCGGTGGCCTCGATGGATTCGATGTTGCTGTACAGGTCAACCGTCGGCAGGCCTTCGGTGTCTCGCAGGCGGGTGAAGGTGTAGACCACATCCTGGGCGGTCAACTCGCTGCCGTCATGGAAGCTCACGCCCTCCGCCAGGGTGAAGGTATAGGTCAGGCCGTCCTCACTGCGAGACCAGTCGGTCGCCAGGCGGGGGATGATCTCGTTTTCGGCATTGTAATCCACCAGGTAATCATAGACATGGTTGGCGATCAGCACCTCGCTGTCGGACGAAATTAAAGAAGGATCCGTCTGAGAGATCGGGAAGGCGCTCACCCGCAGGGTACCCGAGCGCCCAGCTTCTGAAGGGGCTTCGGTCCTCTCTTCTTCAGGTGTTGGTGTGGTTGTCGGGCCTGGCTGACAGGCTGAAAGGGCCAGCAGCAGGACAAATAGGATCCCCAGGATCCATTTATTTAAAGAGTGAGTCTTTGTCATTTTCATGGCTTCTTTCTCCTCGATAATAATTTCAATTATTCATTCTTAAGCAGGCGTGCCAGGGAGGGCAGCCCTTCTGCGAAGGTGGGGTGGATGAATTGGCTTTGTTCCAGAACCTGCCAGGTTGCGCCGGATTCCATCAGGGCGATGAACACATGGATCAACTCACCCGCAGACGGCCCCACCAGGGTGGCGCCCAGGATTTGATCGCTTTCAGTATCGACCACCATCCGGAACAAGCCGTTGGTGAAACCGACCTCCGCCGCCCGGGCGACCTGATCCAGCGGCAGGGTCACCTGGCGCGCCTGATAGCCCTGGTCTTTGGCCTGGGATAGGGTCAACCCCGCCCGGCCAACCTGGGGGGTGGTGAAAAAGGTGTAGCCCAGAACACGATCCATTTGAGAACGATCCTCGCCGTTCAGAATGGCTTTAAGCCGGCGGTAATCCTCCCAGGAGACATGGGTGAACGCGGGTTGGCCGGTCACATCGCCGATGGCATACACGCCTTTTACAGAGGTTTCAAAGCGCTGGTTGACCCGTACATGGCCCTTCTCGTCCAGCTTCACGCCCCCCTGGGCGGCTTCCAGGCGGTCGGTGTTGGGGCGTCGCCCAACGGCGATCAGCAGGCACCCGGCTTCAACAGGGTCCCCCTGGGTCAGTCCTACCTGGTAGACGCCTTGTTCGTAGGAGACCGATTCGGCCCGGGTATTGAGATGGAAGCTGACCCCGTCTCCTTCCAACTGCTTTTGGATGATTTGGCTGACATCAGCCTCTTCGCGGGCAATGGGGTATTCGCTGGAGTCAATGATCTGCACCCGGCTGCCCAGGGCTGCAAAGGCCTGGCCCAGTTCGGCGCCCACATACCCGCCGCCGACAATGACCATGCTCTCGGGCAGCGCTTCCAGGCCCCAAACAGTTTCATAGGTCAGGAAGGGTGCATCTTGGAGACCCTCCATGGGCGGAATCAGGGGCGATTTTCCAGTGTTGATCACCACGCTGTCTGCTTCGAGCAGCACATCATCGCCCTGGACGAGGCGTTCCCCGGCAAAATGCGCTTCTTGATGGATGACCTCCACGCCAGCCTCGCCCAATCTTGTGCCGACGCCCTCGCTCCAGCTTGATTTGGTGGCGCGGATGCGCTCCATGACCTTTGGGAAGTCCACGCTGACTTCTGCGTGGATCCCGATGGTGTCCGCCCGACGGGCCTGAGCTGCGGCATGGGCAGAAGCCAGCAGCATTTTGGAAGGCGTGCAGCCGTAGTTCAGGCAGCACCCGCCCAGGGGGCCGCGCTCAAACACCACCACCTGCTGTCCACCCCTGGCCAGATCGGCTGCCAGGGGGACGCCCCCCTGCCCGCTGCCGATCACGATGGTGTCCACTTTTCTTTTCTTCATCATTTCTCCTCATCCATTAATATGACGTGCTGGGTGATGCTTTTCTTACGAAAACCCGTTGAGCGGTCTTTGCAATGTCCGCCGGCATCAGCCCGTATTTTGCCAATAATTCCTGGGGCTTCCCGGATTCAGCGTATTCATTTTTAACGCCCACAAAACCCATCGGTACGGGGAAGCGTTCCCCGACCACCTGGGCGACTGCCGCGCCCAACCCGCCGCGCAGGACGTGTTCTTCAGCGGTCACAATCGCGCCGGTCTCCCGGGCGGCTTTCTCAATCGCCTTGGCATCCAGGGGTTTGATGGTGTGCATGTCCAGCACCCGGGCTTCGATGCCCTCCTCGCTGAGGGCCTGGGCGGCCTCCAACGAAGCGGCCGCCATCAACCCGCAGGCGATGATCGTTAAGTCCTGGCCGTCCCGCAGCTGCAGGGCCTGGCCAAGCTTAAAATCCAGGTCATCAGCGTAAAGCACCGGCGCCTCCGGGCGCATGGTGCGCAGGTAGGTCGGCCCGTCCACATCAAACATGGCCCGGGTGGCAGCCCTGGCGGAGGGGGCGTCCGCCGGGACGATCACGGTGAAGTTGGGCAGGGCGGTTGCGAGGGCAAGGTCTTCAATCGCCATCTGGCTGGGCCCGTCCTCACCAATCGAAATGCCGCTGTGGGATCCGACCAGGCGGACTTTGGCCTTTGGAAAGGCGATCGACATGCGGATCTGGTCGTAGGCGTTGCACATCAAAAAGCAGGCGAAGCTGGCGGCCAAAACGTCCTTGCCGGCCGCCCACAGCCCGCTGGCCGCGCCCACCAGGTTGCTTTCTGCGATCCCGACGTTGAAGAAGCGCTCTGGATAGGCATCGCGGAAGTGGTTGGTGCGGGTGGAATTGCCCACATCCCCATCCACCACCACCAGGTTGGGGTTCTCAGCCCCGACTTCTTTTAAAGCCTCCCCAAAGGCGTTGCGGGTGGGCGGGCCGTATTCAAGACCGATTTTTTTGCCGATATCCATGGTTTAGGCCTCCCTCTGCAGGGTCTGCGCTGCCGGATCCGGCCGCAGGGCGACCGAAGACAGGTCTTCTTTGTAAAAATGCTCTTCAATTTCTTGTAAGGCGGCTTCTTTTTGGGATGCTGATAAGGGCTTGCCGTGCATACGGTTGACCTCGTTGGCCTCAAAGGCCGACAGACCGTGGCCCTTGAGCGTGTGAGCGATGATCAGGCGCGGTTTGTCTTGCCCGGCCTGGTCTGTTTTCAGGGCTGTGAAGATCTCCTCAAAATGATGGCCGTTGATTTCGCTGACATGCCAGCCGAAGGCCATCCATTTCTCAACCAGGGGCTCCAGGGCGGGCATGACCTCCCGCACCGACCCCGTTTGCTGGAATTTGTTGTAATCCAGGATGGCGGTCAGGTTCCCGACATGGTATTTGGCGGCGGCCATGGCAGCCTCCCAGATCTGGCCTTGATCGGCTTCGCCGTCTCCGATCAGCACATAGACCTGGTAATCCCGCTGGTCGACCCGCGCCGCCAGGGCATGCCCCAGGCCGATCGACAGGCCCTGCCCCAGGGAGCCGGTGGAGGCTTCGATCCCTGGGAGGACCCGCATATTGGGATGTCCCTCCAGGGGGCTGCCGAGTTGGCGCAGGGTCATCAGCTTTTCCGGGTCAAAATAGCCGGCCTCGGCCAGGACGGCGTACAGGGCCGGGACGCCGTGGCCCTTGCTGAGGATGAAACGGTCCCGCTCGGGCCAATCGGGCTGGTCTGGTCGGTGGTCCATCACCCCGCCGAAGTACAAAGCCACCAGGATCTCGATCATCGAGAGCGCGCTGGAGGGGTGGCCGGAGCCGGCCTGGGTGGTCATCTCAATGACTTGCTTGCTCAACTTCTTGGTGAGAGTCGTTAATGCTTCAATTTCTTTGGATGAAGGCGTTGTTGCCATAGCTTTGACCTTTTCCTTAAATCGTGAGGGTCACTTTCGCGCTTATGGTGCGGCAGGTGCGCAAAAATACCAGGCGCTTAAGCAGCCTGGTATTAATTCTCAGGGTCACTGCTGATTTTGAAGGGTGCTAAAGGTCGAAGGCGGGTAGGTTCTTAGATAGGTGCGTTAGGGTTGCGTTATCAGAGCACATAGGCGGCGGCATAAACGCCCATCCCGCCGAATACGGTCAGCAGCCAGAGGGCCATGGTGATGCGCATCAACCAGAGGGGTTTTTGGGGCGGCAGGGTCTCAACCCAGTACATACGGGCCACGGTGTAGGTCATCAATAACTGGGTGAAGGTTCCCAAAATGCCGTGGAAGATGGGCACGCTGGCGAAGGCGCCCGTGGCCAGGGTTTCGGTCCCCTGCAAAACGCCAATCAAGGCCGGCACCATCACGGCCAATACGGGGATCCAGTTCAAGAAAGCCGCATAAGCCATCACCGGGCAGTGGTTGTTAAATTTCTTTTTCTTGGCCTGTATCCCCCCAAACGCAGCGACCGCGCCCAGCAAGATGCTGGCGATCAGCGAAAGGTCTGATAATAAGGGTGCGGTGGTTCCAAAAATGCCGTTCATCTTTCACTCCTTTGGCTTGTGGGTTCAACTTGATTATAAAGGCTGATGCCTGTTTGCGGGTCGATCGGGTCGTAGGGCAATCGCAAGATCACCAAGAAAAGTTAAAATTGATATACTTTTTATCCGAAGGGTGATCCAAGGATTCTCTTCCCAACTTTCCGCTCTCGCCGACGTCCCCGTCGGCGAAAAAACACCATTTTTAATGCAAATTTCTCTATTGAATGAATATTGACGCCTTCTTTACCCATTTCCCCGCAACGAGGACGTTGCGGGGAGCCAATTTTATTCAATACCTCTTACTTTGCAATGATCCTGATCGGGTCGAGGTTGTGCTGGTTCAGCTTTCTTCCTGCTCGGGGTCCCTGATCAAAATAAACGCGATGGCCCCGCCAAACACGGCCAGCCCAGCGCCGGTGAACATCGCCTGGCGAAACCCCAGGGTAAAGGCGCTTTGGTAGAGGTCCACAGCTGCCCCCGGCAGGCCCTCCCCGGCCGCGCCGGCTGAGGGGTCTTCAGCGATCGCCTCCAGCTGTGAACGCACCGCCGGTTCCAACCCATCCCGCCGCAGTTCTGCCTTGAGCGTATTTGAGAAACCCAAGGAGAGCACGGCGCCAAAGGCGGCGATGGCCAGCAAAGCCGCCACCCGCGAGACCATGTTGTTGAAAGCGGCCGCCACACCGGAGTGCTTTCCGGGCGCTGATGACATGACCGTATCGGTCAGCGGGGCCACGGTGGCTGCCAGGCCCAGTCCAAACACCCCAACCGCCGGGAGGAGTGCCAGCCAGATGTTGGCATCGGGGGTCAGGCGCGCCAAGAGCGCCAGGCCGATCCCGGCCGTGATTGGCCCCAGGGTCATGAAGAGGCGCGGCCCATGCCGGTTGGCCTGCCGGCCGAAGAAGGCGGATAACAAGAGCAGGATCAAGGAGATCGGCGCGGTCATCAACCCGGCCTGCAAGGCTGAAAAGCCCATCACGTTTTGGATGTACAGCACCAGCAGGAAATTGGCGCCCTGCAGGGCAGCATACACGGCCAGGGTGGTCAGGTTGGCGCCGCTGAAATTGCGCGACTTGAACAGCGAGAGGGGCAGGAGCGGATTGGATTTTCTGGATTCCACCAGGGGAAAGACGACCAGTGCGAGCAGGCCGCCCATCAGGCCGGCCAATACCGTGGGGGCGGACCAGCCCAGCACCGGGCCTTCGATGATGCCGTAAGCCAGGCCGCCCAGCCCCAGGGTGACCAGGCCGGCGCCCAACCAGTCTAAATTTGCTGCGTTGTCTGCCCCTTTGCTTTCGGGCACAAACCGGACCATCAAGATGATCGTCAGCGCCACCATGGGCAGGATGATGAAGAAAGCCCAGCGCCAGGAGAGGGTATCCACCAGGAAGCCGCCCAGCAGGGGGCCGATCACGGCGGCGATCCCCGTCCAACCGGACCAGGCGCCGATCGCCCGGCCGCGCGCCTCAGGGTCTTGGTAGACCACGCGGATCATGGCCAGGGATTCTGGGATCATCAAGGCGCCTGAAACGCCCTGCAGGGCGCGCAGGCCGATCAGCCAGCCGGCGGTTGGCGCCAGGCCGCTCGCCAGGGAGGCGGCCCCAAACCCAACCAATCCCACCAGGCACATCCGCCGCCGGCCGAAGCGGTCTCCCAGCGCGCCGCCCAGGATCAGCAGGGAGGAGAGGGTCAGCAGGTAGCTGTCCACGATCCACTGCAGGCCGGATAAGCCGGTATCGAGGGCCTCGGCGATTGTCGGCAGGGCCACGTTGACCACCGACCCGCTCAGGAAGACGATCCCCGAGGTGAGAATCATCGTGATCAGAGTCCAGCGTTGTTCATCGGCTGTTATGTTCTTGGGCATCAGGCGCTTTCTTTTGGTTTATGGCTTGATCTGATTCGGCGGCGCTGGATGATCACTCTCCGCAGCCGTAGTGCCAGCCGCGGCCGTCCTGCTCGATGAAGTGGTCGGCGGCCTGCGGCCCCCAGCCCCCCGGCGGGTAGAGGTGGCAGGGCGGCGCGTCTTCGCTTTCCCAGCGCTCAAGCACCGGGTCGATGATCCGCCAGGCCAGTTCGATCTCATCCGCCCGGGTGAAGAGGGTCGCATCGCCCTGGATGGCGTCCAGCAGGAGGCGTTCGTAGGCGTCGGGCAGGTCCTGCTGCTCAAAATCCTGGGCGTAGGCATAATCAATATCGGCGCTGTGGGTGGTCATGCCTGAGCCGGGTTGTTTGGTCTGCAGGCGGAAATTGATCCCCTCGTTGGGCTGGATGCACAGGTAGAGGATGTTGGGCGGAATGGGTTCATCTTCTTCAATGGGAAACATCAGGTGCGGGACCTGCTTGAACTCGATGGCAATCGAGGTGGACTTGGTGGCCAGCCGCTTGCCGGACCGCAGGTAAAAGGGGATCCCCTTCCAGCGCCAGTTGTCGATGAACAGGCGCAGCGCAGCAAAGGTGGCCGTTTCCGAGTCGGGCGGGACATCTTCTTCCTGGCGATAGGCGCGGCTGTCCTCCCCGCTGGCATACTGGCCGCGCAGGCTGCGGTCGATCGGCCGCACGGCCCGCAGGATATCGACCTTCTTGTCCCGGAAGGTCTCCGCCTCCAGGGCCACCGGCGGTTCGATCGCCGTCAGGGCCAACAGCTGCATGACGTGATTCTGAAACATATCGCGCAGCACGCCAGCCTGGTCGTAATAACCGGCCCGGCCGCCCACCCCCACGCTCTCGGCCACGGTGATTTGCACGTGGTCGATGAAATTCCGGTTCCAGATCGGCTCGAAGATCGCATTGGCAAAGCGCAGGGTCAGCAGGTTTTGGACGGTTTCCTTGCCGAGATAGTGATCGATCCGGAAGACCTGGTCCTCCTGGAAGACGGCATGCAGGGTTTGGTTCAGCTCCCGGGCGCTGGCTTCATCGCTCCCAAAGGGCTTTTCCACCACGATCCGCGCCCAACCCTGTTCGCTGCGGTTCAAACCCGCCTCCCCCAGGCGGCTGACCACGGTTTTGAACACCGCGGGCGGGATGGCCATGTGGAACAGGCGGTTGCCCCCGGTCTCGTGTTCATCCAGGCGCTGCTGGATTTTTGCATAGGTCTCAGGGTCGTCATAATCGCCGGTCAGGTAAGCGATCTTTTGGGAAAAATCCGCCCAATTTTCTGAGAGGTCATCGGGTTTGAGGCGGGCGTGGGATTGGACGCCTTCGATCAGGTGGTCCCGGAAGCTTTCATCATCGAAGCTTGTGCGGCCCACGCCGAGCACCCGGGTGTTGGCCGCCAGCAGCTGGTCGCAATCCAGGCTGTAAAGCGCCGGGACCAGCTTGCGCTGGGTCAGGTCGCCGGAGGCGCCAAAGATGACGATCGAGACGGGTGGGGCCTGGGAACCCTGGTTAGATGTTGTGCTTTTTGCCATGGGGCTAACTCCTTGACCGGCTGCCACTGAACGCGCGGGATGCGCGGATTGCGAGCCGCTGTTCTTAGCCTATTGGCGCCAGGCGGCTGTGATCGTTGGCGCCCGTTGTGCGCGGGTTGGAATTGCGTTTTGTTGTTTTGTGCGCAGGAAGGCAGGAGGGCAGACGGTCTGAGCATTTCATCCATCATTTAGATCTGGCTGGGGGTTTCGTTTTTCGTAATAACGAATCGGAAACGAATAGTAGGGTGCGCTCCGGGTGCCTGCACCCCATGCACAGTGTGTGGTGTGAGCGCACCATTGACTTGGATCTGGCTGGTGTCCTTGTAGGGTGCGCACCTCCTTTGTGCGCACCATAAACTTGGATCTGGCTGGCGTTCAGCCCAACCAGGGTGCGCACCGATTTAGTGCGCACCATAGTCTTTAACCTGGCAGGCCGCCACGCAGAACCCTCTCGCTTGTCCTAAACTTCAGCTTAACCTTCCCTTCCCTCCAGCGCCATCTCCGCAGAAACCTGGGCGATGGCGATGCTGAGGGACTCAAACAAGGTATCGCTTTCCGAGCCCCCCAGCATGTGATGGGTGCGCATCAGGCTGCCCAAACGCAGCATCGCCTCGCTGATCACGTCCAGGTGCTGGGCGGAATCCGTCAGGCTCACACCCCGGCTGGACAGGATCTGGTCGGCAAAGCGCCGGATCAGCACCCGCAGCAGGGCGATCTCATCGCCGAGGACGATGCCGCCCACGCTCTCCAGCTCCCGGCGTTCGGCGGGGGAGAAATTTTTCGTGTAAAAGCCGTGCTTGACGGCGTTGGTGTTGCCGGGCTGGCCGCCCCGTTTTCGGCGGCCGGCCCCGGGGAGGTCCTTCGAATTGGTCAATGCTGCGGACATGGTTAAAGCCCCTTTCACTGTGCGCGGAAAATACAGAACGGATGTTCTTGGTTAAGCATAGGATAGCAGAGGTCGCGGGGGAATGCAATACGTCAAAAGCGGCAAG
>CAZLEK010000004.1:29250-74584 GCA_964558525.1 uncultured Candidatus Brevefilum sp. | reverse complement strand
TCACATTTTTTATAAAATCTCTAACCAAGATTATTAAGACTTTGCGATCACCCTGCGAAACTGGGCCAAACCAATCGCAAGGTCCCCAAGAAAAGTTATGATTGTAATTCTTGTTTCACAAGGGTGATCGATAGTATCTCATCCCAACTTTCCGCTCTCGCCGACGTCCTCGTCGGCGAAAACAGGCCATCCTTAAACACAAATCTCTCTAATGAATAAATATTTTCGCCTTCCTTACTCATTTCCCCGTAACGTCCTCGTTGCGGGGAGCCAATATTTTCAGTACCTCTAACTTTGTGATTGCCCTGAAACTGGGCCGATGAGGACGCCGGCCAGATCATAAATCGGGTCATGCTCTATCAAGATGCAGGCCTGATCGATTTTCATTTTTATCCCCGTAATGTCGCCGCTGCGGGTTTGATATCGGTTGCGCCAAAAAGAAGTTTTAGTAATCCTTCAGCAGGCGCTGACGCAGCTCATCCCGGTAGGTGGTTGGATCAACTTGTTTACGCGCCGCACCGCTCGCCATGGCCGCCTCAGCCACAGCCGGCGCCTCCCACAGGCACACCCGGCGGTCCAGGGGTTTGGGGACCACGTAATCCGGCCCGAATTCTAAATGGTCCAGTTCGTAAGCCTGGAGGACGTCCGCCGGCACGGGTTGTTTGGCCAGGTCGGCCAACGCCTGCGAGGCAGCCAGCTTCATCGCCTCGTTGATGGTTCGGGCGTGCACATCCAGCGCGCCCCGGAAGATGAAGGGGAATCCCAAAACATTGTTGATCTGGTTGGGGAAGTCAGAGCGGCCCGTCCCCACGATGGCGTCCGGCCTGGCTTCCACCGCCAGGTCGTAACGGATCTCCGGGTCGGGGTTGGCCATGGGGAAGATGATCGGATCTGAAGCCATGCGCTTAAGCATTTCCTGAGTGACGATATCTGCCGCTGAAAGGCCGATGAAGATGTCGGCCCCATCCAGGGTGGCTGCCAGATCCTGCGGCCCATCTCCATTGGCCAGCTCTGCATGCTGGAGAAGCATGTCGTCTGAGCGTCCGGGGTAGATCAGGCCGTCGATGTCCACCATCCAGATGTGCTTTTGGGGAAAACCCAGCCGAATCAGTTGTTGAGCACAGGCAACGCCCGCCGCCCCCGCGCCCGAAAAAACCACCTTGACGTTGGTTTTGAGCTTGCCCGTAATCTCCAGGGCGTTAAGCACCGCCGCCCCCAGGATGATGGCTGTGCCGTGCTGGTCGTCATGAAAGACAGGGATCTCGAGCTGTTCTTGCAGTTGGGATTCGATGTAAAAGCACTCCGGGGCTTTGATATCTTCCAGGTTGATCCCGCCGAAGGTGGGGGCCATGGCGCGCACCGCCGCAATCAAGTTCTCTGGATCTTGTGTGTCGAGTTCGATATCGAAAACATCGATATCGGCGAAAGCTTTGAACAGCACGCTCTTGCCTTCCATGACGGGTTTGGAGGCCAGCGCGCCGCGGTTGCCCAGGCCGAGGATGGCTGTTCCGTTGGAGACCACCGCCACCAGGTTACCCTTGGCGGTGAGGTCATACGCGGCTGCCGGATCCTGGTCAATTTCCAGAACAGGAAAGGCAACGCCCGGTGTGTACGCCAGGCCAAGATCAAATTGTGTTTTAAGCGGCTTGGTGGGGGTGACAGAAATTTTCCCCGGCCGGCCGTTTAATCTGTGATAGGCCAGTGCGGCTCGTTTGGTGATTTTAGACATTGAACGACCTTCTTTGATGATTAGCTGATTCCTACCAGAGAGGATAAAACCCAATACGCCAGCAGCAGCGCGCCCACAAACAGGGCCAACCCCAACAGCGCGCCGAAGACGAACTTCACCCGGTCGGGTCTGTCCAGATCAGCCCACTGTGCTTGCAGGTCAGAAATATAGGCTTGATCGCCTGAGGATCTTGAAAACAGACGTCCAAAGAGGGTTTCAGGCTCCTTTGGATCGCTATTTTGCTTTTGTTTGTTATTTTTTGGCATGGCGGCTCCTGATTTTGAGTCTGACACTGGCTGCAGTAATTATATACCTAACGAGGACAACCGTTCTTGTGGGAGACTGCGCCAGAAGGTCTAAATTGAAGCGAAACTGGATCTATGATTTTAGCAACCTGGCCAGGGCACTCGAAAAGGTAGAGGCATTGAAAAAATTGGCTCCCCGCAACCTCCTCATTGCGGGGGGAAATGAGTAAGAAAGGCGTAAATATTTACTCAATGGAGAAATTTACATTTAAAATGCCCTTTTTCGCCGACGGGGAAGTCGGTGAGAGCGGAAAGTTGAGAAGAGATACCATCGATCACCCTTCGGATAAAAAGATTTTCAATCATAACTTTTCTTGGGGACCTTGCGATTGCCCTGGCGACCTGGCCCATGAAATCCCATTAAAATGAACGAGTGTTATAATAGTAACGACTCCAAAGTAGAAAATGAGGTTTTTATGAGTGAATTTATCACCCTTAATGATATCGATCAGGCCGCAGAAGCGATTCGAGCGAGGATTGACATCCAACCTGAGGTTGGGATGATCCTCGGCAGCGGGTTAGGAGACCTGGCTGATAGTGTGGAGAATGCCACGGTGATCCCCAATCGACAAATTCCCCAATGGCCGCTTTCCACAGTTCACGGCCACAAAGGCCGCCTGGTGATCGGTGAACTGGAAGGCATCAAGGTTATGGTTCTTCAGGGTCGGACCCATTATTATGAAGGTTACAGCATGGGGCATATCACCCTTCCGGTGCGCGTGATGCAGCGTTTGGGCTGTGACAAGCTGATCGTCACCAACGCAGCCGGCGCCATCCACCCGGATTTCGAACCCGGCGATCTGATGCTGATCAATGACCACCTCAACATGGTGGGGTTTGGTGGGGCGAACCCTCTTAAGGGACCCAATTTGGACGAGTTCGGTGTGCGTTTCCCGGATATGAGCCAGCCGTATGATCGGGTATTCTTGAAATTGGCTCGGGAAGCCTGCGCAGACGCCAAAATGGCCTACCAGGAAGGTGTATATGTCGCGCTGGCGGGACCGTCTTTCGAGTCTCCAGCTGAACTGCGTTTCCTGCATACCATCGGCGCGGACGCGGTGGGGATGTCCACGGTGCCGGAAGTGATTGTGGCCCGACATGGCGGGATGCGGGTGCTGGGCGTTTCCGGGATCAGCAATAAAGCCAACCTGGATGGCAGCACGATCACAACTCACGAGGAAGTGCTCGAAGCCGGCAAGGTGCTGGTGCCCAAACTGACCAAGCTGATCCATGGGTTCCTGGCCAAGCTCTAGGCGCGTGATCCGACAACTGCGAAACCTGACAGTCTGAAAGGGTTGTTTTGGACGCCTTTCTTGATAGTGTTCTCCGGGGGTTGATCACCTACAGCGTCCCTGTATTTATCTTGCTTGGCCTGGGGGTCCTGATCTACATCCGAAAATTCAGCCTGGGCTTGCGTGAATGGCAGTCGGCTGTCTTTGGCCTGGAACGAAGCATTGCCCAGCGGAAGCTGATTTCGGCTTCCACTGGCCTCACACTCCTGCTGCTGCTTTTGATCGGAGAATTTCTGCTGGTGACCGTGGTTGGACCCCAGATGCCGTCCCAGGCTATGCGTGTCACGCCCACGATCGATCCCTTCGCCAGCCCAACGGCAACCCCGTCGGAAGCGGGACCCCAGGCAGCCACGCTGCAACCCACACCGACCATTGGCCAGGATACGCTTGTCTCGGATTGCATTGAGGGTGTGGTGGAGATCACCTCACCTGCGGATGGTGAAGAAGTCAGCGGTACGGTAGAGATCATCGGTTCCGTCAATATCGCTGATTTTGGCTCGTATATGTATGAGTATTCCACCACAGGCGCCGTCAACTGGGTGACGATCGCAGCGGGCAACCAGCTGAAATTGGATGAAAGCCTTGGTTTCTGGTTCACGAGCGACCTCATTCCTGGGACCTATTTATTGCAGCTTGTCCCGCTCAACAATCTCGGTGAGGCATTAACGCCCTGTATTATTAGTGTTGAAGTTGTCCCTGAGGAGTAATTTATTGAATGCCTGAAATCACCATTCGCCCGGCGCAGCAAGATGATATCGAAAGCCTGGAAGCCTTTGAACACGGCTATTATACAGAATACGTCTGGCAGATGAGCCTGGACGTGGAAAGCAGCGCATCACAGACGTCCTTCCGGCGCGTTCGGCTGCCGCGCAAGGTTTTTGTTGCCTACCCAAGACAAAGAAAAAATGTCTTTAAGCAAATGGACCAGGCCGAAGCCTTCCTGATCGCCGAGTTGAACGAAAGTCCGGTTGGCTATTTAAAGTTGACCGCGGAAAGCGAAGCGGGTGTAGCACGGGTCACGGATCTGGTGGTGTCAGCGCCCATGCGCAGGCAGGGGATCGCCAGCGGGCTGCTGCTGGCAGGTTTAAACCTGGCTGTCAACCGGGACTATCGCACAGTGATGCTTGAATTGCAGTCTAAAAATGATCCGGCTCTAGAAATGGCTTCCAAATTAGGCTTCAGTTTCTGCGGTTTCAGGGATCATTATTTTCCAAACCAGGAACTGGCTTTGTTCTACAGTCGGTTTGCGCGATGAGGTTCAGGATATGATCTTCGGTATTTCCTGGGAAGGCATTTTCCAGACCATCAGCCAGATATTGTCTGCTGGTGTGGCCATCACGGGTTTTTCGCTGTTGTTGTATGCCATCGCCTATAACTTGCGTGAGCGGGTGGTTCGAGCCTTTATCCTGATTTTGTTGTGTGTGACCATTGTGTATACTGCCGAATCGATCGCTTCTGTCAGCGCCCAGCCAGTTGTGGTTGAAATCATGCTGCGGTTTAAGTG
Source organism: uncultured Candidatus Brevefilum sp. (assembly GCA_964558525.1). GTDB lineage: Bacteria > Chloroflexota > Anaerolineae > Anaerolineales > Anaerolineaceae > Brevifilum. Next base: position 69,754 of record CAZLEK010000004.1, on the reverse strand, counting down.
GGTGGGAATCATTTTTTTGCCGGCCACCTATTTGCATTTTTCTGATTCCTTGCTAACGTTGACCGGCCGCCCCAGCCGGGGCAGGCGTTTGTGGGCTGTCCGATTGACCTATGCGTTTTCATTCTTTTTGTTGATCCTCGTGCCGTTAAACATCTTGGTTGGTCCGTATGTCGAAACCAGCCTGCCAGCGCCGCATTTGGCAAGGACGCGTTTCACCACCTTTTTCGCGATTTATTATGTCGCTGTAATGTTTGTGGCCGGCACGATCCTCTACCGTGCCTTCCAACGCACGGTCACCAAGACCAGCCGCCGCAGGATGATCTACCTCTTGGCCGGCGCAACGGCCGCGGCAATTGGTACTTATCCTTTCCTGCTGTTTGGATCGGGTGTATTTTCAAAAACGCCCATCATTTTCTGGATCCTGGTAAGCCTGAGCAGCCTGGTTGTGGGTGGTTTCTTGGTGATCATGGCCTATGCCGTGGCTTTCTTTGGCGTGACCTGGCCCGATCGGCTGGTCAAGAGCAGGTTGTTTAAGTGGTTTTTGCGTGGGCCCTTCACTGCATCGGTGGTGCTGGCTCTGACCACGATCATCCGTCGTTTGGGCTTGATCTGGGATCAATCCTATAACGCCTTTGTGCCCATTTTCATGGTTGGTATGATCCTTTTAATGGAATACATCATCACGATCCTGGCCCCTTTCTGGGAGCGGTTATTGTTTTTCGGCAGCGACCGAAAAGATATTACCCGTATCCAAACGCTGGAGGATCACCTGCTGACCCGGTCTGACCTGTCACAATTCCTTGAGATTGTGACTGCGACGATCTGTGATCTTCTGCAGGTCAAAGGGGCCTTCATCGCCATGATGGATAGCGCTGGACTTGAAATGTTGACGACCGCCGGCGATGACCAGGCTTTTAAGCAGATTGAATCCTCAGATGAATTGCTTAAGATTTCACTAGAGAACCAAAAGGAATTGCGGTCGGAATTTTTCCATTGGGAAGACCATTTATTGATCCCCTTGGCGCATGATGACGCTCAAAATGGCAAATTGTTGTTAGGCTTGTGCGGCTTTCCGTGGCCTGAAGGGCGAGAGATGGATCCAGAGCACCTCCAATCGGTCAACCTGCTCGCATATCGGGTGAGTATGGCCCTGCGTGATTGGCGCATTCAGCAGCAGGTCATGAACTCCATGGAAAACCTCCAGCCTCAGGTGGCCATGATCCAGCAATTGCGGGCGGCATCGAGTTATAACAAGACCAGTGTATTGATGGATGAAGCGGACCTGCCAGAGGAAGATTTCATCGATTGGGTAAAAGATGCGCTCTCGCATTATTGGGGCGGCCCAAAACTTTCAGAAAGCCCTTTGTTAGGCCTCCGGATTGTACAATCAGCAATGGATGAATATGATGGGAATCCAACCAATGCTTTGCGAGGGATCTTAAAGTCCGCCGTAGAACATATCCGGCCAGAAGGCGAACGTCGTTTTACTGCAGAATGGATATTATATAATATATTAGAATTAAAATTTATGGAGGGCAGGAAGGTCCGGGAGGTGGCAACTCGGCTGGCAATGTCTGAAGCCGACCTTTACCGAAAGCAAAGGGTTGCCCTTGAAGCGGTATCTAAAGCGATTATCGGGATGGAATTGGCCGCACGTGAAGAGGAGCAGGTATGACCGCTGATCTGAGGCTTGGGAAGGACAGGGAGAGAATGGGGATGCATGGAAATAACAGGCAAAGCCTGCCGGAAAACCCACCGTCAGAACCTGATGAGGGTTGGTGGGCGGCTGTCCTGGCAGATGAACCTTTGTTGGATCTGGACGCGGAAAAGCAACCGCCTGTCCATCCCACAGAGGCCCATGAAGAGCAGCATATTGGAAAACGGAAAGAAGGGGCAAAGAAATTTGAGCGAACATCGGAGAATTGGGAAAGGATCCGGAAGCTCTTCACCAATGATGAGATCATCAAGATGGATGTTGTTGGGCATAATCGCGGTGGTATTCTGGTTGCGATAGGAGATGTTCACGGGTTCGTTCCTGCATCACACCTGATAGACATCCCTGCGGATGTCTCCGATGAGGATCGCGAACAATATCTGACAAGCTATCTCGATCGGAAGATTTCCTTGAAAGTGATTGAGTGTGATTCCAGCAAAGAAAGGGTCGTTTTTTCAGAGCGAGCGGCCCAGGCGGAGGAAGGCCAACGTAAACGGCTGCTGCAAACCCTCACTGAAGGGGATCTGGTCTGCGGAACTGTGACCAATGTCACATCTTTTGGCGCTTTTGTGGACCTTGGCGGTCTGGAAGGCTTGATCCATGTTTCTGAGCTCTCCTGGGGCAGGGTCTCTCATCCTTCCGATGTGGTCGAGGTTGGTGATGAGGTTGAGGTGATTGTTCTGCAAGTCTCCGAGGATGAGTGCCGGATTGCGTTAAGCCTGAAGCGGTTGACAAAAAACCCTTGGGTTTCGCTGGCCGAGAACCTCTCGCCGGGCGATGTGGTCGAGGCGACCATCACCAACATCGTCAAATTCGGCGCTTTTGCCCGCCTGCCAGAGGGCGTGGAAGGTTTGATCCACATTTCTTCCATGAACTTCCCAGAGGGCTGCAAACATATTCGCGATTTTTTGACCCAAGGCCAATCGGTGAGGGTGTGTGTTCTGACTATCGACGCGGATAAACGCCGGTTGGGATTGAAATTAGAACAACTCGAGGAGTAGATGACCCAACGACGCGAAACAGCTTCTGGAAAGAAAACTGCTCCCAGGCAGGATCCGCTTTTCAACGGCGTTGATACCTGGCGTGGAAAATTGGCTGCAGTCTGGGGGCGTTTCTCCCGATATGGCTGGGACCTGTTAGGCATTCTGCTGCTGTCTTTTTCATTGATATTCCTGTTGGGATTCTTTGGGATTACCTCAGGAGTGCTGGTTGAGACGATTACTCGTTTCCTGACGATCACGATGGGCTTTGGCCGCTTCCTGCTTGTGATCGCATTGGTTGTGATTGCATTAGAGGTCATCCGCTGGCGTAAACATCCCCCAGAACGAATTGATTTTAATAAAATCCTGGCTTTGGAGTTTGCTTTTTTCCTAATCTTGGGCTTGCTTTCCCTGGGTGGGGGGGGAAGCGCCAGTGATGCCAGGATGGGACTTGACCCAGGCGGTGTGGTCGGTTGGGGTATTGCTGAGATCTTCCGGGCTGCCTTTGGCCCAACAGCTGGCTTTGTCATCCTCAGCGCCTGTTTCGGCTTAAGCCTGATCATTGCATTGCGCCTCTTTTCCAGATTAGAAAGCTTTGTCAGAGTGCAGCTCTCCGGCCAGGGGTATGAGGATCAGGAACTTTCAGTAGAGGGGACCAGGCCCGCGCCCGTGATCGCCACTGACCCGGAAGAGGAGCCGCTGGAGGAGAAACAGCAGCCCAAGAAATCTGTTTGGCTGCCGCCAGAGTTTCGGAAATCATTTGAAACACCTTCCCTGGCGGATGAAAAACCTGAAACTCCCCTGGAACGCTCGGCAGAACTTCCGCCCATGAACTTACTGCATAAGGGCAATTTACATAAACCGGATACCCGATCGATCAACATGAGCGCGGGGTTGATTGAGAAAACCCTGGATGAATTTGGAATCCCTGCCAAGGTGGTTGGCTATCGGACCGGTCCGACAGTGACACAGTTTGCCATTGAACCAGGGTATATTGACAAATCGGATGCCGAACGGCACAAAATTCGTGTCTCGCAGATTTCTTCCCTGCAGCGTGACCTGGCATTGGCCTTATCCGCTGAACGGCTGCGGATCGAAGCGCCAGTCCCTGGCAAATCTTACGTGGGGATTGAAATTCCCAATGCGAACAGCACAAATGTTGCCCTACGGCCCCTGATTGAATCGGAGGCATTTTACCGGGTCAATTCACCGCTGGCGCTTGCTCTGGGACGAGATGTCTCAGGCCGGCCGGTGGTGACTGATCTGGCATCCATGCCGCACCTGCTGATCGCTGGCACCACCGGTTCCGGGAAGAGTGTGTGCATAACGGCTATAACTGCCTGTTTGGTGATGAATAATTCACCGCAAGACCTGAAACTGGCTATGATTGACCCAAAACGGGTGGAATTGATGCGTTTTAACGGCTTGCCCCACCTGATGGGAAGTGTGGAGACGGAGATTGAACGAATTCTGGGTGTCTTGCGCTGGGCAACCACGGAGATGGATTTTCGCTATAAGCTGCTCGAGAAAGCCCATGCCCGCAATATCGATTCCTATAATCTGAAGATGGAACGGCAGGGTAAACGAAGACTTCCAAAAATTGTGATCCTGATTGATGAACTGGCGGATTTGATGATCTCAGCGCCGGATCAAACCGAGCATGCCATTATCCGGCTGGCCCAAAAAGCACGCGCGATTGGAATTCATCTGATCATTGCAACGCAGCGGCCTAGTACAGATGTGGTCACCGGCCTGATCAAGGCCAATTTCCCCACACGGATTTCATTTACCGTGGCAAGCTCGGTTGACTCCAGAGTGATCCTGGATACCAGCGGCGCGGAGACCCTGTTGGGTCGGGGAGATATGCTGTTCCTGCACCCTGAGATCGGCTTGCCTTTACGAGCCCAGGGTGTGATCGTTACTGATAAGGAACTTGATAAGGTTATCCAATGGTGGAAGAAAACAGAAAAGGACCAGGAAGAAATCTCACATCCTCGCTATGACGATACAGAAGCGCCGCCGTGGGAAGAACGAATAGGGGTTGAAGAGGAGGGGGATGAAGACGAAGCCTTGATCGAAGAAGCGATTGAACTGATCAAGTCAGAGGGTCATGCCAGCGCATCATATTTTCAGCGCCAGCTCCGTGTGGGATATCCCCGGGCAGCGCGTCTGATAGACCAGCTTGAGGATATGGGGGTGATCGGCCCTTCGCAGGGCGGCGGTAGAGAGCGAGAGATCTTGATTGACCGAGACGAGGATGTTACAGAGGTGTAATCAGCTCGCCAGGGTGTGTTACACTATTTCCATGAGCCCATCAAATGACCCAACCCCAAAAACCTTTACCGATTATCTTCGGCATGTGTTCAAAGATATATTGGATGCGATTGCTGGATTTCTGAACCGGTTAGGGATCCGTCCAAATGTGATCACTGCTTTTGGTTTGATCGGTAATATTGCTGCCGGAATATTGATTGCCACCGGGCAGCTGTTTTGGGGTGGGTTGACGGCCATGTTGATCTGGCCGCTCGATGCCCTGGATGGAACAATGGCGCGATTACGGCATGAAAGCGGAAGCTACGGAGCATTTGTCGATTCTTTTACCGACCGCTATTCTGAGATTGTGGTTTACGCTGGTTTACTGGTCTATTTTAATGCCTCTGGAAACTGGCAGGATGCCCTGTGGGTGTTCTTTGCATTAGCAGGTTCAATGATGGTCTCCTACTCACGAGCTAAGGCTGAATCTTTAGGTTTTGACGCCAAAATTGGCCTTCTGTCCCGGGTTGAGCGGTATCTTGTTCTCATTCCCGGGTTGCTGCTGGGATTCCCCCGAATTTCGTTATGGATCCTGGCGGTACTGGCTAATTTCACAGCCCTGCAGCGGTTCTGGCATGTTCGTAAGCAAGCCCGTTTAGAAAAGAAAACCAGGAAGGATGTCCCAAATGGTTGAAGGTTTTCAAATTGGACCCTTAACAATTCGTTTTTATGGCTTGATCCTGATGTCAGGCGTGGTCGCCGCAGCAATATTGAGTTATTTTGAGGCCAAACGGCGTGGGTTGAACACGGAAATTGTGCTTGACAGCCTGACCTGGGTTGTGATTGGCGGTGTGATAGGCGCCCGTATCTGGCATATCCTGACGCCGCCGGCCTCCATGGTCGATCAGGGGATCACAACCCTGTACTATCTGACGCATCCGTTGGATGCCCTTGCCATCTGGCGCGGTGGATTGGGGATTCCCGGTGCGGTGGCAGGGGGCGCGTTGGCCTTTTACCTCTACGCTCGGAAGCGAGGGCTTAGCTTTGGCGTCTGGGCAGACATCTTCGCACCCGGCCTGGCTTTAGGCCAGGCAATTGGCCGCTGGGGAAATTTCATTAACCAGGAAGTATACGGTCGGCCCACCGATCTCCCCTGGGCGATCACCATTGACCCTGAACACCGCTTACCAGAGTTCATGGACATCGCCAGCTACCATCCACTTTTCTTATATGAGTCTTTGTTCAATCTAGCAAATATGGTTTTTCTTTTGTGGATCTCCCGCCAACATGCCGAAAAATTAAAGCCTGGCGATGTTTTTCTAACTTACCTGATCTCCTACCCGGTGTTTCGTTTTTTTATGGAATTTCTTCGGTTAGATCCCAGCTTTGTAAGTGGGATCAACGCCAACCAGGTGATGATGCTCCTGGTTGCTGCATTATCCGCCGGCTGGTTGGCCTGGCGTCATCGAGATTCACTATTTGGAAAAAGAAAAATGGACAGAGGCAGTGAGACCCAAACGGATCAAGAAACCGAAGAAGAAAACGAGCAGTCATCGCGCAAAATGATTGAGTGATTGGAAGCAAGCCCTTGATGTCTAAATTAATCTTTTTAGGTACTGCCAGCGCAGTCCCGGCAAAGAATCAAGAAAACACACATTTCATTGTGCAGTCCAATGAACGGACGATCCTTGTGGATTGTGTCGGCAACCCGGTAGTTAGGTTGGGACAGGCAGGCATCGAACCGCTGCTGATCTCGGATCTGATCCTCACACATTTCCACCCCGACCATGTTTCTGGCGTGCCTTTGCTGTTGATGGATTTGTGGCTCTTAGGTAGAAAAAATCCCTTGAACGTTTACGGATTACACGAGGTCATTGACCGCATGGTTAAAATGCTGGACCTGTATGACTGGCAGACCTGGGAGGGTTTTTACCCGGTGAACTTCATGCGCATTCCTGACAGGCCACAGGTGCTCATTCAGGATGGCGATTTGGGGGTATCGGTCGCGCCAGTCTGTCACATGATCCCCGGCATCGGTATTCGCTTTGACCTGCCCGATGGCGGTTTTTGTTATTCTTCGGATACTGCACCTTGTGAAGCGGTTGTCGGTCTGGCGCAAGGCAGGGATTTTCTGATCCATGAAGCGACCGGCAAGGGCTCCGGTCACTCTTCACCGGAAGAAGCTGGATTAATTGCAAAAAAAGCGGGGGTTAAAAAACTTTACCTGATCCACTATCCGCCTGGGATCAATGAAACCCAGTGGCTTAACCGCGCGCAGTCCACCTTTTCAGGTGAAGTGATCCTTGCTAAAGATTTAATGGTGGTCGAGTTCGACTGAGCCCTACGACTTTTCGCATTACCAGCCAACCAGGAAATCTTCCCATTCCTGGTTTTCATTCAGATGCTTGCCGAATAAGTAGGTGGCTGTGTTTGGCGGTCGTTTGGGATTCTTTTTGGGATACATGTTGGATTGCTCGGGTGTCTGTCCGCCCTTGAGGTGGTTGCAGCGTGGACAGGCGGCAACCACATTTTCCCAGCGGGTCTTGCCCCCCAACCTGCGCGGCACCACATGGTCGATCGTCAGGTTCTTGGTATGGCGACCGCAATACTGGCAGGTGTAATTGTCCCTGCGGAAAATTTCTTTCCGGGTGAGTTTAACGATAGGACGCGGTCGTTTGATCATCCGGTTCAGGCGGATCACCGATGGCAGGGGATAGGTCTGAGAGACTGAGTGGATTACGCCTCGCCCGTTCAGGATCAGGGTTGCTTTTTCAGCCAGAACCATATTGATCGCCCGGTAGGTTGATGTGATATTGATTGGTTGAAAGTTTGCGTTCAGCACAAGCACTGGTTCATTCATTAAATCACCATCATGATTATAACAGTTTTGATTCGCTTGGTAAGGGATCGTGTAATCTCAGGATGGATACAATTCCAGAATAATGAAGTTTAATGGATAAAAAAGAGAGAATTAAGTTAGAAAATCGGTTAAAATAACCCATAAAGACGAGAAAGGAAAGGTATGAAACGCTGGCAAATTATTTTTGGGATTGGTCTGATCCTTCTGGGGCTGTTTGCACTCATTGAGGTCCTAACCGGGATTAACTTGTGGGGTTTGGTGTTCCCGTTAATTCTAATTGGAATTGGCATCTGGTTGATAATCAGACCTAAGCTCGTTGAAAGAGATGTTCAAGTCGAAATGCCTATCCTCGGTGATGTCCGAAAGAAGGGCGCCTGGCAGGTGGGTCATCACGAGATCTGGCTTCTGGTCGGATCCACTCGCCTGGATTTCACGAAGGCTGATTTTCCTGAAGGCAAGGGCAGGATCAAGCTGTTTGGTTTTGTCAATGATCTCAAGGTGATCCTTCCAGAAGATGTTGGTCTCAGGTTTTCCTCGTCAGCTTTTTTATCGGAACTCAAAGGCCTTGATCGCAAACAAGAACAGTTCCTCAGCATACTAGAGTACGAATCCCCGGATTATTTACACGTCGAGAAACACGTAAGTATCGAGAGCCTGGGGTTTGTAACTGAGATCCAGATCCAAAGGCCGTTAATCTGATGCAAAATTTAATCATTTTAGTTATAATCATTTAAAGGCGATTATGATGAAGGCAGATGATTATTTGAATTAGACGACTGCACCTGTCCGGGGCACACCGCGCGCCTTGAGTGACAGGCGCGTTTTATTTTGTCATCATTCGAACACAGGTTTACATTTTAGGAGGCGAACATGAATATCCATCAACAGGTCACTTACCTGATGCGGGGCACGGAATACGGGGATCCAGAAACCCACAAGGCTATGGAAACGGAACTACGCGAACGCTTGATTCAATCAGAACGTGAAGGCCGGCCGCTGCGGGTCTATTGTGGATATGATCCCCGCACCTCAGACCTGCACATCGGGCATACGGTGACCATGCGCAAGCTGCGTCAGTTTCAGGAACTGGGTCATGAGGTGATCTTCGTGATCGGCACGTATACCGCCCTGATCGGCGACCCGTCTGATAAGGATAAACTCCGGGCGCAGCTCACAACTGAAGAAGCCAGGAAGAATGCTGAAACATATGCAGACCAGGCATTTCGCATCCTGGACCGAGAAAAAACCCAGGTCCGGTTCAACGCAGAATGGCTTTCCGATCTGTCTTTCAAAGAACTGATCCAGTTAGCCTCCAATTTCACCATTCAGCAATTCATGACTCGCGTAAACTTCCGTAAGCGCTGGGACAACGATGAAGCGGTTTACTTTCATGAATTTTTCTATGCCTTAATGCAGGGGTATGATGCCTTTGCTCTGGATGCTGATGTACAGGTGGGCGGTACTGATCAGATGTTCAATATCATGACGGCTGCTCGCAAGATCATGGCGTATTATGGTAAAAAGCCCAACATCGGGATCATCCTGGGGATTTTGCCGGGTACGGATGGCGAGGTTAAAATGAGTAAATCACTCGGAAATCATATCCCTTTGAATACCACTCCTGAAGATATGTTTGGAAAAGTGATGAGCATTCCAGACAAGGCGATGCCGAGTTATGCGCGCCTGGTCACGCGGTGGGCCACAGAAAAGATCGAATCCTTTGAACAAGCTGTGGATGATGGAAAGGTTCACCCCAGGGATGCCAAAATGGATTTGGCAGAGGAGATCACAGCAGCCTTCTTTGACGAAGGGCAGGCGACGTCAGCCAGGGAATACTTTATTTCTTTGTTCCAAAAAGGGGATCTGCCCGATGAAATGCCAACATTCTCCATCTCCGGTGAAATCGCCTTGATTGATGCCTTGACAGAAAGCAAAACGGTGACGAGCGGCAGCCAGGTGAGGCGCCTGGTTCAACAAAATGGGGTTAAGGTGGATGGCGAAAAGGTCACCGATCCCTTCATGGCCATAGAACCTGGCCGCGTGGTCCAGGTTGGGAAGCGGCGGTTTTTAAAGATCGTTGAAGGTTAAGCAGACCTGATTCCAGGCAGGTTTGGGCGCCAGCCCATATTCTACTGATCCGCGGTGGTACTGTTGAGGGTTTCTTCCAGCAGGGTCTGTCCGATGGCCTTGGCTTCGCGGGGTGCATCTGTTTCAAGCAAAACCACCACAACCAATGGCTGTCCCTGCCAGTCAGCGGCTGTTCCCCCGATGAACCAGGTCAAAATTTCTTCTTCTTCTGTGACGGCTCTGGCGGTGACCCCCCAAAGTTCAGCCTCCGGGGATTTGAGCAATTCACTGGCCGTGGATGCTTGAGTGGGTAGAAATATCTCTTCAGCGGATCCGAGCTTGGGCAGGTTGATCCATTGCCCTTCTGGGTCCTGGTATGCATTCACAATGCGTGGCGCGGGTCGAATCCCCTCATTGGTCAATGCTGCGGCAGCAATCGCAGCCTGAAGGGGGCTGATCCGGGTGGTTTCAATGATGTTTGAGGTTTCAAGGCTCTCCGGCGGTGGGTTAGCGTCAGCAACTTCAAGGTTAAGCCTGGGTTCCCGGTAAAAACCTAATGCTTCAAAGTTGGCCTTCATGCTGGAGACATCGATCAGCGCGGTTAAACCTTCGAGGGTTTCCTGACAACCATTGGTGATGAGCGCATGCCAGCTTGTTTCACCGCTCAAGGGAAAAGCACAAGATTGTTTAAAGGGTAGAGAGGGGATCAGCTCTTCAGGATCGGGGATGCGCAATATGAGGTCGATCTCTGAAGCAGTAAGAAACGGCAGCAGCGCCGGCCCGGCAGGATACATGCCCTGGGCGGCACGATTTAATAACGGCGCCCCAGGATCCTCAACGAGAAACGCCCAATTCTCTTCGATATTCTCAGCATCAAAATAGGGGTGAGAGGCCATGGCCAGGATCTCGCCAGATTGAGCATTCATGACCACGATCGCGCCGCCCTCATCTTCCTGGAGAGCATCCAGCAGATGAGCGTCGGCGCGACGCTGCAGATCAAGATCAAGGGTTAATCGCACATCCAAACCTTCAGGAGGTTGATTGTATAAAAGATCTTGGATGAACTGGGTACAGAATGGGTAGCCGGCATATCCACGCAGGTAAGCAAACATTGATGACTCGATCCCGGTTTGGCCGTAGGTGGAACTTGTATAGCCAACGATGGGGTAGAGGGGGATATGGCTGCTTGTCCGAGTGTAGCTCCCAGGGAGGCCGCTGTTGGTGACAATCACCTTGTTTCTACGGTCCAGGATCTTGCCACGCGGGACATATCGATCGTCGATAATCCATCTTGGGTTTTCTGGTCTGGATACGAGATAAGCGCTCCACCAGAATGAAAGGACACTGGTCGCAATAATCTCAACCAAAAGAACTCCAATGAGAGCGGTGCTGACCGTGGCCGGGCGGTTTTGTTTTTGAGAAACCTGTTGGGATTGTTGTGGGTTCTGGTTACTGATCCTGAGAAGCATCAAGAAGGCAAAAAAAGTCACGATTAGGGAGGATCCGCCGTAAGACACCAAGGGCAAGGTCACGCCGGTTAACGGCAGCAGCCCAATATTGCCGCCGATGATCAGCGCACTTTGCAGACCAAAGTAAAACGTCAGCCCCAGCGCGAGGGTGCGGTGAAACGGCAGTTCAGCATTGATAGCGATCTTGGTCCCCCGGTAAACCAGCAAAATGAACAGGACCATCACGGCCATTGCACCCAGGAAGCCTAATTCCTCCGCAACAGCAGAAAAGATGAAATCCGATACCGAAACCGGGATCAAATTAGGGCTCCCCAATCCGGGTCCGCTTCCCATCAGTTTTCCATCCGCGATCGCGATCAGGGATTGTACGATTTGGTATGATGCGCCGGTTGGGTCACCAAAGGGGTTTATCCAGGTATTAATCCGAGATTGAACGGTATCGGTGAGGAAATATCCTGCCACGCCAAGGGTGAGGAGCAGTAAAGGCGCAAGCCATAGGAAGATCCGGTCCTTTTCCGTGGAGACCACGATGGCTAAATAGGTCAGCAGGAAAACGCTGGCAGTGCCTAAATCCTTTTGGAAGATGAGCAGGAGAATCGCGGTCAAGACCACGCCTAGTGTTGGGATCAATCTGTCAATTAAATTGTCTGCAATTCGGTCCCTATCACCAAAGTAGCCGGCAAGAAAAACGATCAAAAGGAGTTTTAATAACTCCGAGGGTTGGAAATGGACCCCGAATACTTCCAGCCAGAGTGTTGGGCCAGAACCGGTGGGATTGATTCCCAGAAGGATGGTCATGCCGGTCATTAATAAACCGATGATCAGCCAGACATATTTATACCGATGGAGGTAGGTGAGAACATTGGGGAATTGGATTCCTAAGTAAACCAGTAGGGAGGCGAGCGCCAACCAGATTGTCTGCCGCAGTCCTAAATTGGGATAGAGCCGCCAGATGGTCATCAATCCAATGCCGCTCAGCATGGCGACGATTGGCAGCAGAAAGGGGTCACGGTTTGGCAGCTTGCGAGTGGTCTGATGGTGAAGGAAAATGAAACCCACCCCCCAAACAGCCAGCCCTAACCAGTGCGTGAAATCGACAGGCTGAACGGCAGAACGCAGCCTTACAAACGGCGCTAATGAAAGCGAGATGGCGTAGGAAAGCAGCGTAAGCGCGGCAATGACCATTAACCGGCTTTGCAGTCGATCGCGTTGAGATTCCCGGTCAACAACGGGAAAGAGTCTTTGCACGATTATTCCAGGTATTTTCCCAGGAGAAGGCCCAATGCTTGGCGTTTTTGCGCATCAAAGTGATCCGGCTGGGTGATCAAAGCGTCTTTGAGGGCGTCTTCACAATTGCAATGGATGGAGGGGTCAATTTTGTCGACCATCTTTCGGATCGTTTCCTGGGCAATCCGAACATTTTTCATCAACGTCCGGACCACCATATCAACGGTCACCGTTTCCTCGCTGACATGCCAGACATCATAATCTGTCACATGGGCCATGGTGGTGTAGCAGATCTCTGCTTCGCGAGCCAGGAAGACCTCTGGGGAGGCAGTCATTCCGATAATGTCCATCCCCCACTGACGGTAGAGCCCCGATTCACCCTTGGTGGAAAAGCGGGGGCCTTCAATTGTGATGTATACACCGCCGCGGTGATAGTTGGCCTCCAACTCTTTGAGGGAGTCTTCCAGGGTGTTGGATAGGGATTCGCAAAATGGATCCGCAACGCTGACATGCGCTACAAGTCCTTTGCCGAAGAAACTGCGTTCACGCTTGTGCGTGAAATCAAAAATCTGATGGGGGATGATGATGTGGCCGGGGGCATAGGCTTCTCGGAGTGATCCACAAGCGCTGACACTGACGATCCGCTTGACCCCCAGAGATTTCAGGGCATAGATGTTGGCACGATAGGGCACTTCGCTGGGTGAAAGGATATGGCCGATGCCATGCCTGGCTAAAAATGCAACCGGTTTACCGTTAAGTTTGCCTATGGTGATGGGCGAACTGGGCGCGCCAAAGGGGGTATCGACCTGGTGGGTTTCGATTTCTTTTAGATCCTCGAATTGGTATAGCCCCGAACCGCCAATGACTGCCAAGACTGGTTTTTCATTCATTTTATTTTATTCTCCATTCGCTGCTGAATTGATGTTTATGGACAGTGATATTCTCCCTAATCGCAGCTGATCGCCACCCGTAACAACGACGGGTTCCTCAACCATTGTTTCGTTGACAAAGGATCCATTGGTGGAATCCAAATCCTCGAACCACCATTGCTTGTGATGATAAGCTAATTTACCGTGTCTCAAAGATATGGTTTCATCAGCAATCGGGAATTCACAGGCTGGGTCCCGCCCCAGGGTGATCTCCAGTCTGGTGAAGCGTTTGGATAGCTCTTCTTGATCAATTTCTGTTTTCAGGGTTATGGCTGGAATTCTCATCCCGCGTTGGCCCATTCTGCTCCCGCGCAGGTCCAGGTAAATTGAGTAAACGATCCAACCGATGAACAGATAGGATAATACGATAAAAAATAGACGGATCACGAAAACCAGGATGGCGTTCATTGAGGTTTGCTTTCATTATCCAGAGGGAGGGCGGTGGTTGGTCCTTCTGGAGGGGATTCCTGGACATAAATTAGGTTTGAAGTTCCAAGCCTGATAACGTCTCCTGATCGAAGTGTTCCCTGGGTGATTCTTTTGCCATTGATGAACAAGCCACCTGTAGAGCCGACATCAAAAAGTACATACTGATGATTAATCACACGCAGTTGGGCATGATGGCGAGAGATATGGGGATCATTAATCACCAGGTCGTTTTCTGAATGCCTTCCGATATTTATGATGATTTTTTCAAGAGGGAAACTCTGCGAGCCATGAACGATCAGATAAGCATCTTCAGGGAGCTTGTGTGATGAATTTGTAATTGGGGAGGGCGGCATGGCGGTTGTGTCTGGAAAACGCGTTTCTTTCCCTGAGAAATGGACATTGATGCCATATTCGTTTCTGGGGATATTTGGATCGCTAAAGATCGAGATGGATGGTTTACGATTGAAGTGAAAGCCCTCCCGCCTTCCCTGGTTGTGGAGTTGCAGCGCGATTTGGTCCAGACTCTCCTGCCGGCTTTGCCAATCCTGCAGGTTTTCAGGGTTGACATGAAGGATGTACTGGTCGGGAGCAATCATAGATTCATCCGGCCCCTGCTTGAGGTTGGCTCGCAATCCGAATATCAACCGCTCAACCAGCGATTCGCCGGGAGGCCGGCCAGTGATGGCTTCAACCAATTTCTCTTCAACCAGGTTCTTTAGGCGCGCTTCAATGCGATCAAGTTTTTTGTTCATGAATACCAATCCAGTATAATTATACCAAGTATGAACTCCCACGGATTTAAAGAGATCGATCATACAGCAGACCTGGCTTTATGCGTTTGGGCAGAAGATTATTACGGCCTGCTTGAACAGGCCGCATTGGGTCTCTATCAACTCCTTGAGGTGGAACGCCATAAGGAGGCGAACCTTGAGCATTCTTTTTCAATTGAGGATGGCCCCAGGGAAGCGGTTCTGGTTGATTTCCTCAATGAACTATTATTCCTTTGCGAGGATCAAGGGTTATTATTTCACTCCTTTTCATTCACCATGGAAGGAAGAACATTGGATGTGAAAGCCTGGGGTGAAGATACAGCCTCACCAAAGCGGGATATCAAGGCCGTGACTTTTCATGATTTGGAAATCTCCGAAGAAAATTCCGGCCTAACCACGACAATCACATTCGATGTATAGAAAGTATAACAATGACTGAAATAACACTCGACAGTTTTAGACAGATTGACGAATATGAGTGGGAAATTCCCCCCGATTTCCGGTCGGATATGCGTGTGCCGGTGCGAGTTTTTGCATCCAAGGCGCTTTTAGAAGCCTCCCTGAATGACAAATCCATCCACCAGGCGATCAATGCCAGTACTCTCCCAGGACTTGTGGAAGCTGTGATGGTGATGCCCGATATGCATCAGGGGTATGGTTTTCCGATTGGCGGTGTTGCTGCGACTGACCTTGACCAGGGTGTGATATCACCCGGCGGCATCGGCTACGATATCAACTGCGGCGTTCGTTTGCTTTCAACACAAATCTCACAAATGGAAATCAAAGAATGGCTGCCCGACCTGGCGACGAAGATCAACCAGTACTGCCCGAGCGGCGTGGGCGTAGACAGTGATTTGAAGTTGTCAAAAGAAGAATTAGCACATGCCTGTGTCAAAGGCGCGCAGTGGGCTAAGGCTGAGGGGTATGCAACTGCTGAAGATATTCACCATACGGAAGAAATGGGCTGTCTGTCTGGTGCGAACCCCGACAAGCTGAGTGAAAGAGCTCTGGCGCGCGGTCGGACCCAGTTGGGTACCCTGGGCGGCGGCAATCACTTTATTGAGGTTGATCTGATCGCCGAAGTCTTTGATCAAAAAGCCGCCCGGGCAATGCGACTATATGAAGGGGAGGTTGTTGTTCAAATTCATACCGGTTCACGTGGGTTTGGCCATCAGATTTGCAGCGATTATGTTCGCCGATTTCAGGGAGCGGTCAGTCAATACGGGATTGAACTGCCAGACAAACAATTGGTATGTGCGCCTATTGATTCACCCGAAGGTCAGGACTACCTCGGTGCGATGCGCTGTGGGGCGAATTATGCATTCTTGAACCGGCAGCTTCTGGCTAACCAGCTTCGGGAGGCATTCGAGGTTGTTTTGGCTGGTAAGGTGGATAACTGGCATTTAACACAGGTCTACGACCTGGCCCACAATATTGGGAAATTTGAAGAACACTGGGTCGGTGGTGAAAAGAAAACCGTTTGCGTCCATCGGAAAGGGGCGACGCGGGCGTTTGGCCCGGGTTCAGACGATCTGCCTGAGGATTATCGTGAAACTGGACAGCCGGTGCTTGTGCCTGGATCGATGGGCACTGGATCCTGGGTGTTGACCGGCACCGAAACAAGCATGAGGCGATCTTTTGGCTCCTCCTGTCATGGCGCCGGAAGAGTAATGAGTCGTTCGCAGGCAAAAAAGGAAGTTTGGGGACAAGATTTACTCGATCGGTTGGAAAATCAGGGCATCCAAATCCGAGCGGGGTCCATGCCCGGATTGGCTGAGGAGGCCCCAGAAGCGTATAAAGACGTGGACCAGGTGGTTGAGAGTGTGGTTGGCGCGGGCATTGCCAAAAAGGTTGCCAGATTATTTCCCCTGGTGGTGATCAAGGGTTAGTCCCAGGCATAGATTGGGTTGCTGAAAATCCATCCCCTTAGTTTGCCTTTGTAAGGGATATAGGATTCGACCCGATAGACGCCTGGCTCGGTGGTGAGGTAGGTGCAGATCTCCTGGTGATCCCATTCGTGGATTAAATGTCCATCTCTGAAAAGGCGAGTGGGAGCCTTTTTGGGTAACCGGATTTGGAAGGTCAGACCCTGCTTAAGGCTCACCCGATCCCCCATGATAAACCGCCCATCATCGCTGTGAGCAGAAAACTGGAATCCATTTGTGGCTGCCGGCAAATCATATGCCACGAAGCAGTGTCCCTGGCGGAGTGCTTCCAGGATCAGGAACCGGTCATTTTGAAACTGGCCGCTGAGCGGTTTTTGGGTGAGGAGATGTGTGGTTACGCTGCGGAAGTGATGAAGATAGGGGTACAGCTTGATCCTGAACGGCCCGATATTTTTTATAATTTCGTGCGCGTCTACACCCCCGACTGCGACAACCTGACGTTTCCTGGAAGCAATCAGATCATCCCACAAGGAGAGCGTCCTATCCAGCGGGCCGAGTGACATTCGTTTAGGAAACAGGGCATGGATGACCGCTGACCACAGGTTGGTGCTGACGCTCTTGAACTCGCTCATCTGGTTCCAAAGTTCGATGCCCGTAAAACCCTGAACATCCCACCGGCGCCAAGCATAGCTGCGCTCGCCAAACCGTTCCAATGCTGCTTCATCTGGATGGGCGAGAAAGGAAAGTCCTTTTCGACGATTGATCTGATCGATCAGCCTTTGGGGGTCAGCCGCGAAGGGCGCCATTTCCCTGCCTGCACCCAGGACAAGCAAGTGATTCCCGGGCGGGTCAAGATTGCGATCGTGAACTTCTTCCCCAACCAGGAGGAAAGTTTTTGATTTTCCATCGCCATAATACCCATCCAACCCCTGGACGAGGATATTGTGATCAGTTGTGATGATGCCATCCAACCCCGCATCCGCAGCGACTTTGATTAATTCAGGATGGCTTGCATGTCCATCGGAATAATTGGTGTGGATGTGAAGGGCAAGCGTTATTTCGTGCATTGGGTTGACGTATTTTTCATGTTATGGGTATAATCAGGTCTGTTAAAGGAGGCAGAATTGGCAAATTATTTTAGTATCGCACTCATTATAACGTCAATCGCTCTTATTGCGAGCATTATTTTGCAAAGCAAGGGCGTTGGCCTGGGCGGGTTAACCGGGGGTGGACAGACGGGCGGGGTTTATACGCAGCGTCGTGGTATCGAAAAGATTCTCTTCTGGATCACCATTGGTCTGAGCGTTATTTTCTTTATTTTAACGATCCTGACGGTGATGTTTGGGGCCTGATTCAGACACCTGAATATCCCCTGACGATCAACCATTTTGAGCATCCAACAGGGCAACTCGTATTGACAGGGTTGCCCCGTTTATCTTAAAAAACCTATGAAAAAATTTCGATGGCAGTTGCTAATCATTTTAGTCACCGGGTTGATTGTTGGTATTCTGTTGATTCTTCAGCAAATGGGCGGATCCGAGGAAATGGAATCAACCCCTTCTCCCATCTCCGGCGGCGTGTACACGGAAGCCCTGGTGGGTGAGTTCATGCGCCTGAACCCTTTCCTGGATATTTATAATCCCCCCGATCATTCTGTGGATCAACTGATCTTCAGTGGTTTGATCCATTTCGATTCACGTGGCATTCCACAAACGGATCTGGCAGAATCATGGGGTGTGTCAAAAGACGGGACGGTTTACAATTTTAGCCTCCGCAGCGATGTTCTCTGGCATGACGGCGAACCCTTTGACAGCCAGGATGTCTTATTCACCATTGGCCTGCTGCAAAGCGGGCACAGCCTGATCCCTGAAGATCTGCGGAGCTTCTGGTCTGAAGTTGAGGTGGTGGCGCTCTCGGAAGGGCAACTTCAGTTTTTATTACCCGAGCCCTTTGCCCCATTTTTAGATTATCTCGCTTTTGGCATTTTGCCAGAGCACATCCTGACCGGTATAAGCCTGGAAGAAATGGTGGATGACCCCTTCAACCTGGCGCCAGTTGGGACTGGCCCCTTCCGGTTTCAAAGGCTTCTAGTTGAAGGTGATGCGATCGTCGGTGTTGTGCTGGAAGCTTTTGAGGGTTACTTTCTCGATCGGCCTTTTCTGGATGAGTTCATCTTTCGTTATTACCCGACATCGGAAGACGCCTGGGCTGCGTATGAGCAGGGTGAGGTTGAGGGGATCAGCGTCGTTAATGAAACAATCCTGGATCGCGTTTTAGCCGCGCCTGAGCTTGCCGTTTACACCGCTCGTGAGCCAGTGCTGACGATCGCTTACCTTAACCTTGACAACCCGGAGGTGAACTTCCTCCAAAATCCCGATTTTCGGCGGGCGATGTTGGCCGCCATCAATCGCACTGTGATCATTGAGCAGGTGTTTAACGGCCAGGCAGTGTTGGCCAATGGGCCAATTATGCCCGGCACCTGGGCCTACTATGAAAATCTCGAAAGGGTGTCTTTCAATTCGCTGGAAGCAAGGACACTTTTTGAATCAACGGGTGTAACCCTGGATGAAGAGGGAGATGCATTTCTTTCCGATGCCGGCCTGGAAATTGCCCTAACCTTACTGCATCCCGATACGCCCCAGCATGAAGCCATGGCAGCCCTGATCAAATCGAATTGGGAAGCATTGGGCATCTCGGTGACCCTTGACCCTAAACCTTATGAAGACGTCCTTGATGCACTTGCAAATCGGGCTTATGAAACCGCTCTGGCAGAGATCAACCTGACACGCTCTCCAGATCCGGATCCCTATCCATTCTGGGGTCAGGCTCAGGTCCAATCCGGCCAGAATTATGCAGAGTGGGACAACCGTTCTGCGAGCGAATTCCTGGAGCAAGCGCGGATGACGGTTGACCGTGCTGAAAGGGAGCGTTTATACCGGAATTTCCAGGTGCTCTTTATGCAGGAGCTGCCCTCCCTGCCTTTGATCTATCCTGTATACACTTATGCGATCACGGATGATATCAACGGTGTAAGGATGGGGCCGATCTTTGAGCCTGGAGACCGTTTTAACAATGTGCATGAGTGGTATATTCTCTCGGGGAGAGATACATTGCCGACGGAGGTCCTCGATGAGCCAGGGGAAACCACACCGGCAGAGGAAGAGTAAGGAGAGAAAATGGCCCCTTTTTATACCGGGTTAGGAGATTCAGGTCAAACGGGTTTCTTGGGTGAGGGTCGGGTGTCCAAAGCCTCAACCCGCATTGAAGCTGTGGGAAGTGTGGATGAAGCCAGCGCAGCCCTGGGGCTTGCTCGAGCCCTGACGAGCAGCCAGCAGGCACAGCGTATCCTCTTCCAGGTGCAAAAACATCTGTATTTACTTATGTCCGAACTCTCTGCCAACAAGCAAACTGCAGAGAAATTCGATCGGATCCATAAAGCGGAAGTCAATTGGCTGGAAGAGCAAATTGCACTGCTTGAGGAGAACCTTGACATGCCCAGAGAATTCATCATCCCTGGCGGCAGCCCGGCCAGCGGCGCATTGGCCTTGGCCAGGACGATTGTACGAAGGGCAGAACGTCGAACAATTGCCCTTTATGAGCAAGAGGAAGGCGTTAAAAAAGAAGATTTGATCGCTTACCTGAACCGGCTTTCTTCATTGCTCTTTGTACTGGAGCTTTACGAAATCTCCCGATCAGGGCATGACCTGCAGCTGGCTAAAGAGGCCTAGGTGTTCATCGGTACGATCCTAAACGCTGCCACGATTGTTGCCGGCTCTTTATTGGGAATTTATATGGGGGCAAAACTTTCTTCCAGGCTTCGTGAGACAATCATAGCTGGGCTTGGCTTGTTCACTTTTGGTTACGGCCTGATTTCATTTGCGGAAACCGCCAACCCTTTGGTTCCCCTCGGTGGGTTATTGATCGGCGCACTGCTCGGTGAGTGGTGGCATATTGAAGAAGGATTGGGGAAGCTTGGACTGATCCTTCGAAAAGCCGTGATTAAGCAAGATTCAGAAAATGGTCAGGAAGCGCGTTTTGTGGAGGGATTTGTCACTGCTTCGCTGGTATTTGTGATCGGACCGATTGCAATTTTGGGATCCATTCAAAATGGGCTAACGGGAGATTTTGAAATGCTGGCAATAAAAGCGGTCCTTGATGGGTTTGCTTCGATTGCATTTGCATCAACATTGGGTATTGGTGTGGCATTTTCTGCGCTCTCCATTGCGGTGTATCAAGGGGGCATCACTCTGCTTTCGGGGCTTTTTAGTGAGTATTTTTCGGAAAGCATGGTGCTGGAAATGACCGCTGCAGGCGGTTTGATATTAATGGCCATTGCCATCAGCAGTTTGCTGATGATCAAGAAGATCCGTACGGGAAGTTTTTTACCCGCTTTACTCATCACGCCATTGATTGTTTTTATCTTGGAAATGTTTTTTGGTGGGCTTTAAAGGCTTTGATCCTGAAAATTTGGCCCTGATGTACCGAAAGGTTACTGGGATCTACTGCCCTAATAATGCATCAACTGTGGCCAGCAGTTCACCAGCGCCAACCAGTTGATCGTTTACTAAGAAAGAGGGGGTATATGTGATGCCGATATCTTGTGCATACTGAATGTCATCCATGAACGCTGTGGCAAAGGTTTGTCCTTCCAGGCAGGCCTGAAAATCACTGGTATCTAACCCCGCGGAATCCGCATAATCCAGCAGGCTGGATGGGGAGAAGCCATCAGGAGCGCCGCTGTTATTGTACAGATAGCCTTTGTAATCGAAAAAATGATCCTGATCTGCGGCACAATAGGAGGCTTTTGCTGCTAATTGAGAATCGGCGTTGTTCGATGGGATATTGACATAGCGGTAAAAAACCAGGCCTGGGTCAACATAGTTCGCAATGAAATCAGGTTCTTCATTGTCAGAAAAACTACGGCAGAATCCACAGGAATAGCTTGAAAATTGAACCACACTTACAGGGGCATTTGGGTCCCCAATGGTAAAGCCCTCGGCCAGGCTGTACCTTGTGCGTGTGGAAAGCAGTTTCGGCAGCATGATTGCCGTTGTAAAAAGCGCGCCTGTTCCCAGCACGATCAGGGTTACCGTGATCAGCTTGCGGCGAGCCTGGTCTTTACGTTTTTGGCGCAGTAACTCTCGTTTACTTAAATTTGATCCCAAGTTTGTCTCCAGTATCAGTTGATTGGCTTGATTTTGTCACCCATATGATAAATTGTCCAGAAGAAAGCGTCTGTTCTCGTTTGACCAGGAGGTTTCTTACAGCGGCAGGGTGTAGACAGGGATTTCCTCACCCGTTGGTGTAAAACCAAATTTTTGATATAGTCGAAGTGAAGAATGATTGTTGGATTGGGTATTAACGGTCACCCGCCAAAAGCCCCGCTGCTGGAAATGGCTCAAAAGGTCATAGACTAATGTGAATGCAATCCCCAGACGTTGATAATCTGGATGTACGGCCAGCCTGGCAAGGTGTCCATAGATCGTCATGGCTGTGCTGATCTGGTAGCCGACGATTTCACCATCTTTAATGGCCACAGTGCTGATCCCTGTTTGGTTAAATGCTTTTGTCAATCCAGGGAGGGCATTCTGCCAAAGTGGTGGAAATGCAAGTCGGTCGATCTCTTCTACTTGGGGAAGGTCAGTGAGGGCCATTTTTCGGATTTCAATTTCTTGGTTGATTGGCGCTGAATGAGGGAATTGACCCTGCCATTCGAACACCACGACATCTAAACTGTGTTTAAAGCCAGAGCCTTCCAGCAGCGCTTGGTACCAGGAGTGAAGCGTAAGGGACGCTAAAACCTGGATCTTTCTTGCTTTCAAAACCTGCTTGGCCTGGGCCAGCATGATTTCCCAGATTTGAGCAGGCGAATGTTTTTTTTGGATGCCAAATACACGCACCCAGGCGGTTTCTGGGTTTTCAGGTACCGCGCACAGTGTTGCCTGGATTTCGTGATCTGTTTTTTCAACTAGATAAGGGCTCTTTCCGAGCCAGTCCAGGGGGCTGAACCAATCCAAATGCCGGTGAATGCATGGATTCTGGTTAAAGAAATTCGCCAGCTGCTCATAATCGTCCCTGGTGGCTTGGGAGATGCTCAGTTGATGGATCGAGAGAGGTTCTTCATTTAGCATGGGCGCCTTCCCGGGTTAAAAGCATAGGGGGATCAACCTGCTCAAGTAAAAGAACGGGGTCTCAGCTGTGCTGTATTTTCTGTAGTCTATTTAACAGGATTTTAGCCACTTCGGCCTGATCCTTTTTAGGGAGCTGGTTAAAAGCATGGGCCAGTTGATCATAGGGCGTTTCTTTGGTGTGGTCCTGGTTATTCCTGGCGGTATACTCCCGCTGCCACTGGTCGTTGGTGAGGGATGCGCTGCTTTCGGATTTCAATAGCCAGAAAGGCTCAATCAAGTCTTGGGCTGAGAGTTCCAGAACTTTGCAAATTTTAAGGAGATGGTCCAGGGGAATGGATTGATTGCCTTTATGATAGGCTATGAAGTCACTCAGTGGGATCCCGGCCTCGCTGGAAACCGTCTCGGGGGTTTTCGTCAAGGCTTTCATTTGTTGGGTTATCACCGCCTGGATCATTTTGTCCCGCAGATTGATGAATTGGGGTTGAAGGTGATCATCCAAGAGTGCCAGCTTTTCCTTTTCCCATTGGTCCGGGTCGAAAAAAGTTGTGGGGGAGACGCCAAATAATAACGCCAAAAGTTCAATTTCGGGCAAGGACAGCATTTTGGAACCCTGCTCAAAGTGAAGATAGTCTTTTTTTGATAGGTTGAGAAAGGCAGCACAATCGTGGAGATTCAGCCCCTTGATTTTTCTTACTTTGTGGATTCGATCAAGAACAGCGCTTGTTGATGCCATCATACCGTCCATTCTTTTTGGTTACTCAAATTATAGTCGATCCATCCGAGAAATCATAACTGAAGCGAGCTTCTAAACGGACCACGAGTTGATTGGATTAATCCAGATCTAGCGCATCCGATGAGTAAACACGGCTTCCCTGAATATATGTTGCCGTGGGCTGGATCGTGTGCAGATCGGAAGCGGCGGATCTAAAAGGATCCTGTTCAAGCAGGAGGAAATCCGCTTTGCAGCCAGGCATGATTTGTCCAAAACTCGCCCCGCGACCGGTGATTTCCGCAGGCCGCTGGCTGAAGCCTTCCAGGGCTTGTGTCAGAGATAGGCGCTGTTCAGGATGCCATCCTTCCGGTTGGGGTTCGCCGGCCAGGTTCTGGCGAGTGACCGCCGCGTGAATTCCCAGGAAGGGATTGATGGATTCAACTGGCGCATCAGACCCGAGCACAAATGGCGCGCCGCTTTTAATCAACGCTTGATAGGCATAGGCATATTGACTTCGTTCACCAAGGTAACGGTCTGCCATGCGCATGTCGGAGGGGGCGTGGATGGGTTGAACTGAAGCAACAATATCAAGTTCTGCCAGACGGCTTAAGTCCGCTGGATCGAGGATCTGGACGTGTTCTATGCGATGTTTGTAGTGGGGGAGTCCCTGATCCTCTTCATAAGCCCTGAGTCTTTCAAACGCGTTCAGGACCGTGTGGTTTGCGAGGTCGCCAATCGCATGAATGGCCAACCCCAGACCGTGGCTGGCTGCGTTCTTGCCAATCTCAACGATTTCGTCTTCTTGCAGCAAAAGTGCACCGACCTCGCGGCTGCCGGCATAGGGATCCTTCATGGCTGCGGTTTGGGGGCCCAGGGCGCCGTCGCAGAAAAGCTTGAGCTGCCCAATGTGAAGGAAATCATCCCCGTAGTTGGTCCGCAGCCCGGCTTGAATAAAGGCATCCAGGCTGTCATAAGGAACGTTCTTGCAGACGCGGAACTGAAGCTCGTTTCTCTGCTGGCATTCCTGCAATGCTTGCCAGCAATCCATCCCGTCAAAATCATGGACCCCAACCAGGCCCAACTGCCATAATGCTGGCAGCAGCGCTTTCAGTTTCAGCACCCTCTCGCCAGGCGTCGACTTTGGGATGACCGATTCGACCAGACGCATCGCGCCCGCTTCAAATAAGATCCCGGTAGGTTGGCCGTGTTCATCCCGTTGGATGACCCCGCCTTGTGGATCGGGGATATGTTGATCGATCCCAGCAATGGACATTGCTTCGGAATTGACCCAGGCGGCATGAAGTGATTTAGCCGTCAGGTAAGCTGGATGTCCAGAACTCACGCGATCGAGCTGGGCAGCATTTCCGTAACCCTTTTCCCAAATATTTTGATTCCATCCGTGGCCGCGGATCCAGGCGCCCTCAGGCAGCTGGCTGGCAGTCTGCTGAATCCGTTCGAGGCAGGCATCAATCGTTTTGGTTTCACAATCGATCATGGCCATGCTGTCAGCCAGATGGCCCAGGTGAACATGAGCGTCAATTAACCCCGGCCAGACGGTTCTTCCATCCAGATCGATTCTTTGTTCATATTTATAGGGCGCAGTTAACAAGTCTTTGTCGGTTCCCAGGAAGACAAAAACACCATGATCGATAACCATGGCGGTTAAATTTGGACCCTGTGGTGAATGGATGTTCCCATTAAAATATAATTTCATGCTTACTCCGGCATGATTTTTTCCAGGATCGCGTTCAATTCCTCATCCGAGTAATAATAGATCACCAAACGGCCCCCGTTTTTGCCTTCATTAAGGCTCACCTTTGTCTCCAGGAAATTCCTGAGTTGATTCTCCATTGCCCGCGCAGCTGGAGAAGTTTGGGGTTGGGCCTTTTTTGCCGGCCGCTCGCCGCTCATCTTCTTAACCAGCGCTTCGGTTTGCCGCACGTTCAGGCCCAGGTTCAGGATTGAACTCAGGGCCGCTCTTTGAGCCTGATTGTTAGGCAGACCCAAAAGCGCTCGCGCATGGCCCTCGCTGATCAGGCTTTCCGCCAGCGACTTGCGCACTTGGTCCGGCAGATTGAGCAGACGCAGCGTGTTGGTTACACTCGTTCGGCTTTTGCCAACCCGTTCAGCAATTTGTTCGTGGGTCAGGGAAAAATGCTCTGCGAGCTGGCGATAGGCTTCAGCCATTTCCAGGGGTGTGAGATCTGTGCGCTGAAGATTTTCGATTAAGGCAAGCTCGAGCTGCCCCTGCTCGGTAACTGTTCGTTCGATGACCGGCACCATGGATAGTCCGGCTTTCTGGGCTGCACGCCACCGGCGTTCGCCGGCGATCAGTCTGTAATTCCCGCTTTCGTGATCCTCAGCGACAATTAATGGTTGGATAATGCCATGCTCAAGGATCGATGCGGCGAGCTCCTCCAGCGTGTCTTCGTCTATCTTAGATCTGGGTTGTTGCGGATTTGGTTCAATCCGGTCAATGGGGACCTGTTGAAGCCCTGATGCTCCCCCAGAAGCGGATTTTTTGATCTCCTGATCTTCTTTGCCGGGGATGAGTGCGTCCAATCCTTTACCTAGACCGGGCCTGCGTGCCATCACTTAACCTCCTGAACGATCGGGACAGGAATTTTGTCTGTTGTCATCAATTCTTTGGCCAATGTTTCATAAGCACGAGCGCCGCTGGAGTCGGGCGCAAATACAGAGATCGGCATGCCATAGGAAGGGGCTTCAGCCAAGCGGATTGACCGAGGAATGACGGCATCAAATACTTGGCTCCCGAAAACCCGTTGGACTTCATGGACCACATCTACCGCCAGGTTGGTGCGCCCATCATACATGGTGAGAATCACGCCACGGATCTCGAGATCATTAAAAAGCGAATCCTTCACAAGGTTGATGGTTTTGGTCAGCTGCCCGAGCCCTTCCAGGGCCAGGTATTCACACTGCACCGGGATGAGGACACCATCTTGGGCTGCAACCAGGCCATTCAAGGTCAGCAGGCCCAGAGAGGGCGGGCAGTCAACCAGGATATAATCGTAGCGTGACTTGATCGGGTTCAGAACTCGATCTAACCGATGTTCCCGGTCGTTAAGCTCAATTAATTCGATTTCCGCCCCAGCCAATGCAGGTGATGAGGGTAATAAGGATATTTTGTAGCGGGGATTATGAAGGATTTGGGATAAGATGGGCTCAGCGCCGATCAAAACATCATAAGTCCCGCCGCTGATATCATTTTTATCGATTCCCAAACAAGATGTTGCGTTCGCCTGGGGGTCAATGTCAATAATCAGTACCCGTTGGCCGAAATAACCTAAATATGCGCCGAGATTGATGGCAGTGGTTGTTTTGCCAACGCCCCCTTTCTGATTGACAATGGTGTAGACTTTTCCCAATCCCATACCTGATCCTTTAATAATTCAATAATTCAGATTTTGCTTGTTCAATTACCTCTTTAGGTGGAATGCTATTGAGGTATTTTCGGGTGACCGACCAGGAAGCCAGGAGCACCGCAAAGCGGCCTGCTTCCCATGGATCCCTGGTTGTCAAATATCTGAAGAAAAAAGCGGCTGCAAATATATCGCCTGCTCCAGTATCATCTTCATATTTTACCTCAGGTGCATGGATGAAACGGGCATCATTGTGCCAGTAGATCCTGGCTCCGCGGAAATTCTCAGTGACCACGAAAATTGGCGCCAATGCAGCCATTTTCGCGATCTGGCTTTCATCATTTCGTACATCTTCAAGGCTGATCACAGCGATATCCACTTTTGGAAGGGTGGTCTCAAACCCTTCCCATTCTTGATGGGTTACTTTGTGAGCATCGTCAGCCTTACGAAACCATCCCTGGGGGGTCAGGCATTTCAAGCTTTCGTGATAACAATCAATGATTTGAGGGTCCACTTCATCTGCCACAGGACCAAGGTGGACGATGGCCGGTGGCGGATTGAGTTTCGGACAATCTTTCGCCTGTAGATCTTCCGCAGTCTGGTAGAGATATTGAGTGCGATGGATGCCGTCCGAGATGTTTTTAAAGGTCGTGGTCTGGTTGCTGTGAATCTTCTTGATCCAAAGCGTTTGGATTGGTGTAGTGTCTACATTATCAGCAAAGGAGGTGACAAGTCCTGTTTTTAAGCCCAGCGCCTGTCCGGTGAGACCGGAGAAAGCGGCGGTCCCTCCCAACCGGGGACCACAATCAGTTACATCGGTGGTGATGTGTCCAAAGATGAGGTAATCGATGGGAAGCCCATTTTGGGGTGAGTTTTGTGAGGTGGTGTCAGCTATTGTGTGCATAAAAAAAGGGCCGGGTAATTTTCAATACGTCCACAAAAATGGTTCTCATTTTGAGAAATTATAGCATGAATGTCCCAGAAGCTAATTTGGCCTGGGATAGCCGCTTGCGTTTTGAATGCCCGCTCGCTAATAATTATTTAATGTTCATTCGGTAACCTGAAATTGAGCTACCTTAACACAAGAAAGGATATGATATGGCCCTTAACCCTCCCTTTGAATATTCCATCAGTCCGGAAAGGATTGAGCCTGGAACACATTGGATTTCAATTCATTTAAAGAATACTGGCCGGAAGCCAATGATGAACATGGATGTAAGGTTGATCTCCAATGATCCATTAAGGATTCGTTCGCTTGATCGGGGTGGCTACATCAATATGTTAAACCCTGGCGAGGAGCGCGTGGTTCCAGTTCAGATTGAAGCGAACCAAGGCGCCTGGATTTATTTGCATGCGGCCTACTGGTTGGATGACGAGTTGATGTATTGGGAATCCCCCAATATTTGGATCAAAGTCCGCCGAGATCCAGCGCGGATTATGACCTTGTTCTCGATAGCTGGCCCCCAGATCAGCCTTGGCAAGGAAGTCCCTGTCGAAGCGACCTTGGTGGCTGACCTGCCAGTAGAAGGCTTACGCCTGGATTTTTGGGTTGAAACCGCCAGCGGAGAGTTTGAGTCTTTCAATACAGTTGATATTGACCCCATGGAGGCCGGTGAAGTGCGAACCGTCACCACTGAGTTTACGCCGGATGATGAAGGTTTATACAGTGTTTATGCCTATCTGTTTAAAGAAGATCATCGCATGGACCGGATGATTGAGCAATTGCGAGTTGTGAAGTCTTAAGGCGGCTGAACAAAAGCTGACCTGTCTTTGACTTTTTTACTACTCAAGACTGGTTTTACCGGTGAATGCTAGAGATTTTCAAAATGCTTTTTCAGGCTTCAAGCCGTTTCCAGGGTCAATTGGAGTGAAATGATTTCTTCACCAGATTGAGCGGATATGGTGATCTCCTTGCCATTGAAGGCCCAGCGGATGGCATGAAGAGAAGGTGTGGATTGGCAGTTGATGTCCACTGGCCTGTCTTCTGATCAATTTTTTCTGACAATACCTTGTCTCTAATTTGCTTCCTCGGTATAGTCACCTTGGTAGTATGTTTGCTTTAAAAATGTATGGAGCAAACCATGTCCGATGAAAAAAATCCAATTGAATACCATCGAGCCCTGGAGGATTTCCGCAAGGCCAGGGCAAAGGCCAGGCTTCAGCATCTCTGGGCGTCCGTTACGGGACAGTCGGAGTCTTTGCTGCCGTATGACGAAATCACAAAAAAGCTGCGGACTTCAGGAATTTCGTCAAAAGGCATGCGGGAGATACCGGTCGAATCCATTGTTGGCAGCGTCAACCGCTACCAGGACTTCAACAAAGATTTTCTCCCACTGAGTGATGTTAATCGCGAGCGCTGGGCCCGTGTTAAATCTGCAATGACCTCCCCCGGGGGCATTGGTCTGCCGCCCATCCGGGTGTATCAAATTGGAGATGCATATTTTGTCCTTGACGGCAATCACCGGGTGTCTATTGCTCGGGAGATGGGTATTGAGATGATCGAAGCCTATGTGACTGAGATCAAAACCCGCGTGCCTATCTCCCCCGAAGATGAACCGGAAGACATCATTTTGAAGGTTGAGTATAGCCGGTTTTTGGACGAGACAAATTTTGATTCGATCTTACCCGGCAAAGAGCTAAAATTAACTTTTCCCGGACAGTATGAGACCCTCAAAGAGCACATTCGAGTACACAGGTATTACATGGGCATTGAGCAATCCCGCGAGATTCCCTGGGAGGAGGCGGTAAAACACTGGTATGAGCATGTTTACAAACCAGTCGTAGCGATCATCCGTAAGCAAGGGATCTTAGAAGAGTTTCCCGAAAGAACAGAAACTGACCTGTATATCTGGGTATTGGACCATCAAACCCATATGGAAAAAGAACTTGGTTGGTCCATCCGGCCAGAAAAGGCGGCTGTGGATCTCGTCCAAAAACAGGGCCGGCGCGTACTTAGGGTGGTGCGCCGCGCCTTACGCAAAATCCTGCAATCATTATTACCCAAACAACTTGAGGATTTTTCTTCCCCTGGTGAGTGGCGGAAGCTGAAGCAGATGACCGACCAGCCGTTGTTTTCGGATATTTTGGTCGCAATGAGCGGCCGCGGTGAAAGCTGGATTGCATTAGAACAGGCAATTATCCTGGGAGAGCTTGAGAACGCTGAGATCAGAGGCCTGATCGTTGAGAGACCTGAAGATAAAGATCTTGACCGCCAAAGGTACATTTCTCAGGTTTTTCGTGAACGCCTCGATCAGGCTGACCTTAATGGAAACGTCGTTTTTACCGAG
Source organism: uncultured Candidatus Brevefilum sp. (assembly GCA_964558525.1). Lineage (GTDB taxonomy): Bacteria > Chloroflexota > Anaerolineae > Anaerolineales > Anaerolineaceae > Brevifilum. Next base: position 39,657 of record CAZLEK010000004.1, on the reverse strand, counting down.
GGGCCAATCGCTGAGACGATCTGCCAGCGTGCGGAGGTGAACGATCTGATTGTTTTGCGGTTATCCCACCCCCCTTCTAGAAACTTCTTCTCCCGATGGACTTCCGGGATGCGGATGATCCTGAGAAGGAGTTCCAGGCCAATCCTGACGGTAAAAGGACAGGTCAGCGCTTTACAGCATTTATTATTGGTTTATGACGGCAGTCCGAAGGGAAAAGAAGCCCTATACCTTTCCGCCTATTTCGCGAAGGGTTATGGCAGAAAGGCTTCCATTTTAGTGATCGAAAGCGAAGCTGAAAGAGGGAAAGCTTTGGTGAAGGAAGCCAGGGAATCGTTGGGTGAGGCGTGTGGAGAGATCATTATAAGAAATGGAAGGGGCGACCCAGCTGAAACGATCTCCAATATCGGGGCCGCGATCAATGCGGATCTAATCCTGATTGGAGGGTATCGTCTGCCGCCATTATTTGAGGCGGTCTTTGGGAGTGTCGTTAATGAGGTGTTACGGAGAACGACTCTCCCCGTGATCGTTTGCCAGTGAAAAATCTCGGCAAATGGCAAGGATGGTAGTGTCATCACTAAGAGGTGCGTTTCCCCGGAAATCTTCTAAATCGGCTTTCAATAATGAGAGCACTTCTTTAGCATTGTTTCCAATTCCCAGACGCAATACCTGCTTTAGCCGCTCTTCTCCATACATCTGGTCTTGAAAATTAAAGGCTTCGGTAACGCCATCGGTATACAACACCAGACAGTCACCCGGGTTCAACTGGCGTTGTTTTTGTTCTAATTGGATTTCCGGCAGCGCTCCCAAAGCAATACCGCCTTTGTCCATCTCCTCAATTTCACCCTGGCTGGATAAAATAATGATGGGTGGGTTGTGGCCTGCAATGGCATAGTTGAGGGTGCCATCATCCAGAGATAAAACCCCGTAAAAGGTGGTCACAAATAGACCGTTTTGAGAGTTGACGAGGAGCAATTCATTGACCCTTTCCAGGGCCTTGGCGGGGGATTTATACTCCAGAGCTGCAGCTCTCAAGAGTGTTCGCGTGACGGTCATGTAGAGGGAGGCTGCCAATCCCTTATCTGAAACATCCGCGATGACAAATCCCAAACGTCCATCCGGAAACAGGAAATAGTCGTAAAAATCACCGCCGACCTGCCGCGCGGTTTCCCAAAGGACATCCATGTTCCAGCCTGGCATCTCAGGAGTTTGGTTGGGTAAAAAGGTTTGCTGGATCTCTCTCGCCAGCTGAAATTCTCTTTCCAGGTGCTGACGTTCGATCATCTCCTGGTTGAGAATGTCATTTTGAATCGCGAGTGAAGCCTGTTGTGCCATGCCCCAGAGCAGTTCAAAGCGGCGCTCACGGTTGGTAAGGGTGCTTTTATCCTGGGCTAGGAGTACGCCGAAAACCTCATCTTTCATTGCTAGGGGAAAGCCCAGTAATAAAGGATAGCGGGTTTGCAAGATTGGCGTGGGATCTACCTGGCCTTCATCAGGAAGCACGAGATCCCAATCTTCCGGCGGTAATGGATTGTCGATAAAGGGGTAAGCAATCGGACGGTTATGCTGGAAGACTGCATCCAGCATGGGAAAGTCGCCGGGTTTGTAGGTCAATTCCAGCAGTTCATTCTCTTCAGCAATGGATTTTGATGTCGCATGTTGTGCTGTAAATGCTTGCGCGTTTTCATCCCAAAAGTAGATCACGCTGGCTTCAATCCCCACCAAAATTGGCATAATGTGAACGATGGAGTCGAGCGTATCATTCAGGTCGCCGCTGCTCACGGCCGCCTGGGCAGATTGGAGTAAAACAGTAGAGACATAGGCTTCCTCCTGTTTTTCTTCCAGGAGACGAATATTCTCCAAGGCAACAGCTGTTTGTTGGATGATTCCCTGGATGATGCGGTAACGTTCTTCATCCATCAAGCCGGAAACCTGGCCAGGTCTTCTTTCTGGTTCTTCGTGGGCAACAAGAAACGCGCCTAAGATCTCATTCCGTGAGCTAATTGGGTAAAGTGCAAGGTTTTCCTCCGCCATTTGAGAGGAGAGCGTTTTGCTGAGCCCGAAATCCTCGGCGGGATTCCTGACTTGGAGGACTTCTTGGGTCAATATCAGTTCCTCGAAAATCGGCGCCTTCTCAATCAGGATAGGCTGTTTGGGGTTCAAGGCTTCAGTCAGTTCTCCAATGCCATAGGAGGCATGGATTGAGAACAAATCCGTTTTGGGAGTGCGCAAAAACAACGTACAACCCTTAACCCCCACAACCATCGGCGTTAGCCGGACGATGGTGGAAGCCAATTCCTCAACATTGCTTAGGGATTGTGTCGCAGTGGCCACTTGCAATAGGATCGTGGAGATCCAGGCCTGTTCTTGGGAGGTGGCATACAGCCGGGCATTTTTTATCGCGATTGCAGCGTAACTGGCAAAGGCGGATGTAATCCTTTGAGATTCAGGCCCATAGCGTCCCGGTGTGTGGTGATCGAGGGTCAGCATCCCAAGTAGATCGTCACCCGTGTGAAGAGGTGCAGCTATTGAGGAGTAATCGCTTGGCAGGTTAAAGTGTTGGGCAATTGGCCCCTGGGTGTCTTCTGGTTTTCGGATGGTAGGTTCTTTCTGGTTCAAGGTATTCTTCACCCATTCATCCGGTATGAAGGCTAGTTCTTTGAGTTGTTTTCGTTCAAACCTATCCGAAGTTTGATACGCCGCCAGGTACAGCGTGCGGTTTTCAATGGGCTCCTCAAAATCTGCGTCAGGGTCAAACAGCCAGATCCCGGCGATATCACAGGGTAAATTTTTATGTAATTGGTTGAGAATGGTCTCGAGCAGCTGATCAAGCGCCGTATTCTCTGAGAGCTGGCCAGCGACGTCCCGTAAGCTTTCTGCGACCTGGCGGCGCCATTTTTCAGAGCGATATAACCTTGCGTTTCTGATCGCGATCGCAATGTTGTCGGCCAGGGTTTCCATTAATTGTTGGTCGCTTGCTGTGAATGCATAGGGCTGATCGCTGTGTAGATCCAGCACGCCCAGGGTCTCATTACCAAATGACAAGGGAACTGCCATTTCCGAACCTATTGGTTCGTCAGCATGAGACGATTGGATGTAGAGCGGCTCCTCAGTCACATCATTGACCCGCATTGTCTCTGCGTTGCGGACCACCCAAGAGAGGATCCCTTTTTCGGATTCAATATCAAATGATACACCAGCTTGCTGGTAATAAATTGATTTTTTACCACTCCCGGCTTTGAAATTGATTTTCTTTTGGACTGGATCAACAGTGTAGAGGTGAACGAGGGGAATCTTAAATCGTGTTTGGATCAATGTAACAATTTGCTGCAGCAGCTTATCTATATCCAGGATGAAGGTGATCGCACGGCTGACTTCTGATACCGTTCTCAATTGATCCATTCGCAGCTGGATCCCCTGATAGAGACGGGTGCTTTCGATCGCAATGGCGATATTGTCAGCAAGGGCGCGCAGCACAAGCAGGTCATCTTCATGAAAGGCATTGATCTCTTCGGATTGGATATCAAACACGCCGAAAATTTGGGATTCAATTTTTAAGGGCAGAACGACCTCAGATTTGGTTTCGTCCAGGGAATCGACTTCCTTATAGCGCGGTTCTTGGGTGACATCGTTGGCAATGAGTTCTTTGCCGGTTTGGGCGACATGTCCGATCATGTGTTCACCCAGAGAAAAACCAGGATGTGAATCTTTCTCAAAGTCGGGTAGGTGTGATGCAAGTTCTGAAATTCTTTCCGAGATGGCGCTGGCTTGAAATTTTAATTTTTGCGTGTCTGGTTCGATCAGGAAAACTGCTACATAATTGTATTCAAAGGTTTCTTGAACCAACTGAGTGATGCGTTTGGTCAGAAGATTTAGATCCGTGATTTGCGAGATCTGCCTGGAGACTTCCCTGACAAGTGCAAGCTGCCTTTGGCGCCACTGATGCAATTCTTTCTGAAGAGTAGCAAAGATGACCAGGCCGGCAACGTCGCTAATAGCCTGTAACTGCTCACGCGCAGCTGCATCAAAGGGAGCTTGACGATGAAGGACGATCCTTCCAAAATCTTCATCTCCACGCGTCAATGGCAAAATCAGCCAGTATGCGTTTGGGGTTTTGTGTTCAGCAAAACCCTGGTTGACCAGTGAGGTCGTGGTTTCACGATGCTCAAGCTCAAAGGGAAGCTGGATTGCTGGATTGCTGGTCTGGAGGGGTTTGGGCAGATTATTGATCCAAAGGAAGGAGTCACAATCGAATCCATTTTCGAGGATCTTGGTTAATTTTTTTCGCTGGATTGAAAAGTTATCAATTGACGCCAGTTCAGTTCCCAACTGGATGATGCGACCTGGGGAAAAAGCTGCTTCGGGTTGATGTGATCCCGCCGCTGACACACTAATCCCCCTTGTATTTGATCAGTGTCAAGGTGTTTCCCTCTTGTCTCGAAAATTCAAACAGGACAGTGTCCATTAATTGACGCATGAAGTAAATGCCCAATCCGCGTTCTTTCCTGATTTCAAGAGGCGAGGAGATATCTGGTTCCGGGACTTCTGCAGGATCAAAGGGCTCACCATTATCCTGTAGAACAATCTGGAGTCCATTCTCAATTTTGGAAACCTGGATCGCAATTTGGCCGATGTTTTCTCCCCCGTAGGCATGGTCGATAATATTGGCGCAGGCTTCATCCACAGCTGTTTGGATCGCATAGATGTCTTCTGGTGAAAAACTTGCCTGTTGTGCCTGATTAATGATGAATTTACTGATCTCTTCAAGACTCTGATAATTTCCCTGAAAGGTTTTCTGCGGCATGATTGTTTCCTCTAAAAACCACCGACAGCAGAGACAACGTCATCATAAAACTCAAAAAGTTTATGAAAGCCTGACAGCTCAAATCCTGAATAAAGGAGGTCAGACACACCAGAAAAAACCAGCTTTCCACGGTTTTGTCTTTGAAAGCGTTTTTGAGTGTTCACAAACATCAGGATACCTGAACTGGAAATAAAGCTGACGCCCTTCAGATCAATGACGATGTTGTTATGTTCGTCGGTGATTAAGGCCTGCAGGGCTTGATTGATTTGGGGTGCTGAATAGCTGTCTATTCTGCCTGAGATTTCCATCAGGTCGCAATGTTTAAATTCAGTGATCACGAATTCCATTTTTTGATCCACTTCAAAGGATAATTTGGTGTATTATAACATGTAGTATTGCAGAACAAATCAACCGTTTCAGCTAATTGTAATCGGAATGCCAGACCTGGATTGGACGCATCCTTGAATTGAGGAGGTTGAAAGTGGCTGATAGAGAGATTGGCTACCGGATTAAGGATATTGAGGAATCACAGCGCCCCAGAGAAAGACTTGCCAAATTAGGGTCGGGTGTCTTAACCGATGCAGAATTATTGGCGATTTTATTGAGAGTGGGGAAAAAAGGCTCCAGTGCGCTTCAAATTGGGCAGCGGCTCTTAACTGAGTTTGAAGGCCTGGATGGATTGCAAAAAGCTACTTTCACAGAGTTATGCAATGTTGATGGTGTTGGGCCCGCCAAAGCTGCCCAAGTTAAGGCTGCTGTTGAGGTTGGACGCCGGTTAGCCAGGGTCAGACCCAAGGAGCAGGTAATTATAACCAGCCCACAGGATGTGGCTGACCAGGTGCAGTATAAAATGGGCCGTCTGGATCAAGAGGAGTTGTGGGTCTTATTGCTGGACAGCCGAAACCAGTTGATCCGTATCGAACAGCTTTACAAAGGTACATTAAATTCTTCTTCGGTGCGGCCGGCGGAAATTTACCGCACTGGCATCCGACATAACGCAGCAGCTTTGATTATCGTGCACAATCACCCCAGCGGGGATCCCGCGCCCAGCCCGGAGGATGTCCAGCTGACACGGACGTTGATTGAGGCGGGAAATTTATTGGAATTGCCAGTTTTGGATCATGTTGTGGTCGGCAGCCGGGGAACGATTTCGATCAAATCACTTCATCCTGAGCTCTGGTGAACCGCAGCTGGGTGTACAGGTCCCGGAAGTCTTCGGGATAGTTGGCAGTGAATTGAACCCGCTCACCCGATCCAGGATGGGGAAAGCTGATCTTGCGTGCGTGCAGCATGGCTCGCGGGGCGGAGACTGGCTGCGGGGGCAGGCCGGCATTGTAGAGTCTTTCACCAAACAGCACCAGCTCCTCTGAGCGAAGATGAGCTCTAATTTGATGGGTAATCCCGGTTAAAATTTTGATCTCCATCAGGGCGCCCAATTCGAAGCGCTTGAGGACCTTGCAGGTCGATTGGGCAGGCTTGCCGTTAAGAGAGTCAACCCTGGTGCGGTGTTCCCGATCTGCGTTGGGTCGTAAAGGGAGATTAATGGTTTTTGAGGTGAATATAGGCGCGGGGGACACCAGCGCGTGATATAGCTTGTCGATCGCGCGATTGCGAAACTGGGCATTCAACTCGCGATGGCAGTTCTCGTTCCTGGCCAATACAACCAGGCCGCTGGTATCCCGATCCAGGCGATGGACCATCCACAGGGGGCCGTAGCTCGGCTCAAGCACGCTGCGGAGGTGCGGCAGATTTGGATCGTACCCGTCCGGAATGCTGAGCAATCCGGGCGGTTTCGCAACCACCAGCAAATTTCTATCTTGAAAGATCAGTACAGGCATGCTGGTTGATTTTTGGCTCCGGTTCATAAATTATCCTGTCAAAATGGTATTGGTCGCAACCATAGTAAAATATGAGGAAAATACCTACATATTGAGCATTAACGGAAAGGAGTGACAAATGTTCATTATCCATGTTTTCATTGAAGTCAAGCCTGAGTGCGTTCAAGATTTTATCAAAGCGACACTTGAGAATGCCAGGGAGAGCGTCAAAGAGCCTGGAATTTCACGATTTGATGTTCTACGCGACCAGGAGAACCTCAATCGCTTTGTATTGAATGAAGTTTACCGCACGCGTGAAGACCCTGCCAGGCACAAGGAAACCTCACACTATAAGCGCTGGCAGGAAGCAGTGGCTGAGATGATGGCTGGTCCGAGATCCAAACGCGTTTTTGATAATCTTTTTCCGCTAGATGACGATTGGGATTGATCATGATGTTTGAGTTTGCGACAGCTGGCCAGATCTTCTTTGGAAACGGGGCCCTGAAAAAATTGACAGGGCTTTTACCAAACATGGGCGCGCGAGTTTTTTTGCTAACTGGAAGCGGTTCTGTCCCAGCGCAGCCGTTGCTAGAGATCCTCGATCGGGCTGGCATTCCCAATGTGACCTTTCCAATCAATGGCGAACCCGATGTGCTCACCATTCAACAGGCACTGGAAGGCGCCAAATCCGCGAACTGTAATTTCGTGCTTGGTTTTGGCGGCGGATCTGTGATTGACTCCGCCAAAGCAGTGGCGGCTTTGATGACGAATGCGGGTGGTTTACAGGACTATCTCGAGGTGGTTGGGCGCGGTCAAAAAATCCAAGAGCAGCCGCTTCCCATAGTGGCCATCCCCACGACTGCTGGGACAGGGTCTGAAGTTACCCGAAACGCGGTGATCACCTCACCTGAGCATCAGGTGAAGGTCAGCATGCGAAGCCCAATGATGATCCCCAATGCCGCCATTGTGGACCCCGAATTGACGGTCAGCATGCCGCCGGGGGTTACCGCAAGCACTGGAATGGACGCCCTCACACAGGTTATTGAAGCTTACGTCTCGAACAAAGCCAACCCCATGACGGACGTGGTTGCCAGAGAGGGCATCCGGCGCGGCGCAAGGTCACTGCTGGCGGCATTCCAAAATGGAAAGGATCTTTCTGCTCGGGAGGACATGGCTCTGTGCAGCCTGTTTGGCGGGCTGGCCCTGGCCAATGGGGGCCTGGGCGCCGTACACGGTATCGCCGGGCCAATAGGCGGCATGTTCAACGCCCCGCATGGGGCGATTTGCGCCAGCCTGCTGCCGTCTGTGATGAAATTCAATGTCAAGGCTTTAGAAAAACAACGGTCCGGAGCGACTGTCAAAGCACGCTATCAGGAAATTGCCCAGATTTTGACCAACGAACAGGAGGCCGGGGTCAGGGAGGGTGTGGCATGGTTGGAGGCTCTGTCTCACCAATTGAATATTCCTGGACTGAGTGCGATGGGGATCGAAAAATCGGATTTCTCACGGATTATTGAGAAGGCAAAGGTTTCTTCGAGCATGCAAAAGAACCCCGTTTGTCTAGAGGATGAAGACTTGTCTGCGATCCTGGAAGAGGCATTTTAAGCGCACTGAAAACATTCATTCTCAGGAAGGGGTACATATTGAGTTGAGATCCGTAGCTGTGACGTACGCGTCACAGCTACTATGATGATGGGAGTTTTGGCTTTATTCATCCGCTTTGAAAAAGCTGACCGAAATGATTCCCGGCCCGCCGTGCACGACAATCGCTGGGGGAACTTCATATACCGGGATCGTTTCAAGGTTTAATGCTTCAGCCAGCTCTTTTGAGAGTTGTTCGGCCCGAGACTCACCGCCGCAATGGCTGACGGTTACATTGCAGTCCTCGTTTTTGGGGCAGTTTTCAAGTACTAATTCCTTCAGCCGTTTGAGCGCTTTCGTGGACGTGCGCTGTTTTTCGACTGCAGTCACTTTCCCGTCTTCCAGCCCGAGGATCGGTTTCATTTGCAGGACGCTGCCAATGAGGAAGGAGGCATTGCCAATCCGTCCCCCTTTGTGCAAAAATTCCAGGGTGTCGACGAGGAAATACACGACTTCTCGTTTGGACAGGGCTTGAATGCGGTCAATGATCTTTTCAGGGGCAAGGCCTTCATCGGCCCAGATTTTTGCTTTTTTAACAATTGTCCCCAAGCCGCCGGCAATCGTACGGGTGTCTACAATATGAACGCTGGCTTCGGGCACCATTTCTGCAGCGACTTCAGCCGAGCGGTAGGTGCCGCTCAGTTCGCTTGAGGGTGTGGGAATGACAATGCTCTCACCCAATGCAGCAGAAGCCTTATACAGGGGTTCATAAAGAGCGGGGGGTGGGGCTGCTGTCTTTGGCAGCTCCTTCGCCTGAGATAACTTCTGAAGAAAGGTTGGCGTATCAATTTCATGGTCGTCTTTGTAGGGGACGTCATCAAAAATGATGATCTGTGGGATGACATCCACCTTGAGGGCCTCCAATTCGTCCAATGGCAAGCCGCAGGTCGTATCTGCAATAATCCTGGTCATGATAAAGTCTCCTGATGAATGGATGAATGAACCTATTATAAGTGGTTTAGAACTGGAATAACAAATCGGAAATGCTCACACCGTGGTAAATGCGTTCGATGATCCGCGCCAGTAGCGGCGCGATGGAGACGACTTCGATTTTCGTGGTGTCTTTTTCAGTGGGAATATGAATGGTGTTTGAGACCACCAGTTTCTCTATTCGGTCTTCTCGATTGAGGTAGTGGATGGCGGATGGGAGGAGAACCGGGTGGGTGACACAGAAATAGGCCTTACCTTCAGCCCCGGCTTCATAAAGCGCATCGATTTGTTTGAGAACGCTCCCTGAAGACATTACGTCATCGATGACAATAGGCCGTCTGCCGCGTATGTCGCCAACCACATGGGTGGTGTGGGTCTCGGTCGGGGAAGTGCGCCGTTTGTGCATCACGACCAGTGGCAGGTTGAGCCATTCTGCGTATTGACCGGCAACACTGGCCCGGCCAACATCAGGACTGACGATGACGGAATCCCTGAATTTTGCCGAATCGAAGTATTCCGCCAGAACGGGGATGGCTGTCAGGGGATCAACCGGGATATTGAAGAAGCCTTGAATCGCGGGGTTGTGAATATCGACGTAAATCACCCGATCAGCGCCCTGATCCTCAAGCAGGTTAGCAACCACCCTGGCGCTGATTGCTTCCCTTCCTTTGGCCATCCGATCCTGTCTGGCATAGGGGAAGTAGGGTATCACGACGCTGACCGAATGGACGCTGGCCCTTCGGAAAGCATCCAGATAGAGGAGAAGCTCCATGAGGTGATCGTTTACCGGCGAACTACATGGCTGCACGATGAAGATATCCTGCTCTCTGACAACTTCATCAATCGTCACGTAAGTTTCGCTGTCTGGGAAAATGGTGGTTGAGGATTTGCCCAATGGGACATCAAGGATTTGCGCGATCTCTTGAGCCAATTTTGGGTGGGCGTTGCCGGTGAAAATTCTTAAGGGATGTTCAGCCATTGGTTACCTTCTAGGGGAAAACTTTGAAAAATTGCCTTCTGTCATGATTATAGTTGATGATCAGCAGATTCCGAATAGCTTTGGGTTGGTTTTCGCGGCAACCGCAAACTCAGGATTGATAAAAAATTGGCTGCATTCTTGAAATATCTGTTTTGCTTACTTTTGGCGACCATTGCACCCAAAAGCCTGGGGTTTGAAATGCTAGCTTTGGCTTAAGACTTGAAATTCCAAAGGCAAGA